>RFVQ01000158.1 GCA_009922495.1 Chitinophagia bacterium | reverse complement strand
AGTGGCTCTTTGCCAGTTACAAGCAAGGGGAATCTGTTTACCATGAGTTTTCCAAAAGATAATTTGACAGAAGTGGAACTGACAAATGAATTGTTGTCAACCACCAATCGCAAACCGGTAAAAGCTTTCAAGGGGAAATCAGATTATATGTTGATCTTTCATGATCAACAGGATATCGAAGAAATAATACCTAATCTCACAGCCATAGAAAACCTGGATGCCCGAGGCCTGATCGTTACCGCAAAGGGAAATACTTGCGATCTTGTTTCAAGATTTTTTGGTCCTAAATGTGGCGTAAATGAAGATCCGGTTACAGGCTCAGCGCATACTACCCTCACGCCTTATTGGGCAGAAAAGCTTGGAAAGAATCAGCTCGAGGCGATCCAAGTTTCATCTAGAAGAGGAAATCTTTCGTGCAGGCTCATCGACGACCGTGTTGAAATAACAGGGCAAGCAGTTTTGTATATGAAAGGCCAGATTGAAATAGCAGATGTATTGGAATAAAGCAATACATTTAATGATGAAATTGAATCGTCTTTGGTTCTTCATTTTATTGACTGTATCTGCATCAGCGCTATATATATCCATCCAATACAAGAATACCCAGAAAGAACGCGAAGAGAAGTTGGCCAAGGCTTATTGTTCTTCCTGCCATGAATATACTCCTCCTGGCATGTTGTCCAGAACAATCTGGGAAACAAAGGTGCTTCCGGAAATGGGGCTTCGACTGGGTATCGGGGATAAGAATACCTTGTTGACGCGAATGCAATTCAAACTCTTCGATCAGCTAAACAGCCTTGGTATTTATCCGGACAAGAATCTCATTTCTCAAAAAGACTGGTTGTCGATCGTTCATTATTATTTACAAAATTCTTCAGACTCAGCTGTCATTGTCAATCATTCGGACACACCCTTGCAAAATCTTACCAAGTTCAAACCCTTTTATATTTTATCAGATGCTGGCGCTGATGCACAAACAACCATGGTGCGCTATATGCCAAAGCGAAAACAAATCTGGATCGGCAGTAGATCCAATCGATTGGAAAAATATGATATAAACGGCAAAGAATTGTTTTCGCAGAATACACCAAGTCCAGTGGTTGATGTAATTGATGGGGAAACACCTTCCTATTTATCCATAGGGAACATGCTTCCCAATGAAGATCGAAACGGCCGAATGTTTGATATGAGCGATGATGGCAAACATAAATCCCTGCGAATAGATTCTTTGCACCGTCCTGTTCAAATGGTAAAAGCTGACTTTGACCAAGACGGCATGGATGATACCATTGTATTGGAATTTGGTTTTGAAACAGGGCAAATAAGATTGATCAATGGGAAAACCGGAATTACATCGATCATCTCCAGTCAGGCAGGGGCAAGAAACATGCATCTTCGGGATGTTGACAAAGATGGATTTCCGGATTTATACGTCCTTTTTGGCCAGGCCCGCGAACAGGTTTCTTTGTTTCATAACATGAAGGAAGGTCAATTTAAGGAGCAGGTTTTGTTGAAATTTCCGTCGGTTAATGGCTCGAGTTATTTGGAACTAGCCGACATGAACAATGATGGTTATGAAGACATCATTCTTTCTTTTGGAGATAATGCTGATTATTCGATTGTTCCCAAGGCCTTCCATGGTGTAGAGATCTATTTGAATGATCGAAAGAACGACTATAAAAAATCTTGGTTTTATTCAGCTTTTGGAGCTACCAAAGCCATTGCAGGGGATTTTGATGGTGATGGTGATCAAGATTTAGCCATGATTGCCTTTTTCTCAGAACCCAAAGAAGGCAATGCATTTCTTTATTTTGAGAACAAATCAAAGATGAAGTTTCAAGCCATTGACATTGGCATTCCCAATGCAAAATGGTTGGTAATGGAGGAAGCTGATATTGACGCAGATGGAGACCTGGACCTTATGCTGGGAGGATTTAATTTGGGACTGACAGAAAATAACTATCGATCCGACATCAAAGCAGTTATTCTGCAAAATATGATCAAGCAATAGTTTGACGCCCCTATTTTTTTGCCTTCTGAAATTTATAGCCAATACCAACGGATCCAACCCATTTGCCAAATGGCTGAACAGGGAAAAAGGGTGTCATGAATACAATGTTTTTATAATCCACCCTGGGAGTATATCCCAGCCTGGTTCCCAATTTTCCTCCTTCTGCATAAAGCGAGGGAACTGCCCCAATACCAATTTTCATGTCTTTGCTTACACCCAGCATCAGGGTTGGACCTCCTAAGTTGATGGTATAGAAGTTTTTCCCAAAGGAAGCCCCGATCATTCCTTCAAAACTCAATTTCATTTTGGGTTGCTGCTCGTTATTTTTTTCCTGAGCAAATCCAGTAGTTGAAAAAAGTAAGCCAAGCAAGAAACAATAAAATATTTTCATGGTTTTTATTTATACAAACAAATAGAAATAACTCTTATTTGAGTATGTGAACTCACCTTTAAATTAGACATTATTCGTTTATTCAAGAAAAAATCAAGCCAACATTTATCTTGATATTTTTCTTAAAAGCATATGGTAAGGTAAAAACAGCATCGATGTATAAAAAAATAAGGGGTCTCACATGAGACCCCTTATCCATTCTTTGGTATGGAGTATTTTAACTATTTGGGCAGTACAACTGAGTCGATCACGTGAACTACACCATTACCTGACTTCAAATCTGTAGCAACCACAGTAGCAGTAGCGCCATTTTCGTCAGTCAAGATCACTTTACCATCTTTGATCGATGCAGTAATTGTGCCACCACTTACGGTTTTGAGTTGAGCAGATCCTTTGCCTGCCTCAATTGCTTTCACAACTGCAGCAGCTTCAAAATTACCTGCAATTACATGATAGGTTAAGACTTTAACAAGAGTAGCTTTTGCTTCAGGTTTCAGCAGAGATTGAACTACTCCTGCAGGAAGTTTTGCAAATGCATCATTTGTTGGTGCAAATACAGTGAAGGGTCCTGCACTCTGAAGCGTTTCAACAAGTCCGCCTGCTTTTACAGCTGCAACCAAAGTTGTATGGGCTGAAGAGCCAACAGCTACGTCAACAACAGTTTTCTGGGCATTTGTTTGGGTAAATGAAGCGATAGCGATCATCGCAAGCACTAAAAATTTGATTTTCATATATTGTTTTTTGGAAAAACATACTTTCAAGAAAATAGTTCGATATAGGTTGTTAAATAATTGTAACGTTTAATTCTACCACTTTTTTGAAGACTGTCTTTGTTTGGGCCAAATGCTTTGTGTTACCTTTGCTCTCTCAAAAATGAGGTTGAAGTTATGATCATGGGGAAGCACATCATTCTAATCGTCCTTTTATCTATTCTATCCGGTGTAGTTACTGCACAAAAAACAGTATCTATACGGCTGTCAGATCCGAGCGGTGAGTCAGTTCAGGGTGCGATGGTCTCCCTGGTGGCAGCGGCAGACAAGACCCGTAGCTGGAAGAAAGTGAGTGATAGTGCAGGAAAAGTAATCTTGTCAGTCACCCCTGGACGTTACAGAATGAAGATCGAAGCATACTCCTTTGAGAAATGGGAAAAGGAATGGACGATCACCCAAGACCTTGATACCTTGATATCCTTGGTCCGTGATGCCAAATTGATGAAGGGAGTCGTAGTAACGGCAAGAAAGCCCTTGATGCGACAGGAAGACGATAAAACGATCGTCGACCCCGAGCCGGTAGCGCTGGGTTCTACGCATGCATTTGAAGTATTGGAAAAAATCCCCGGGTTGTTCATCGATCAGGATGGCAACGTTTATATGAACAGTACGAGTCCCTCTGCTGTTTGGATCAATGGCCGTGAACAGAGAATGAGCAACGCAGACATTGCCACTCTGTTGAAAAGCCTTCCTCCCGGTGCTATCGATCGTGTTGAATTGGTGCGTACGCCATCAGCGCGATATGATGCTTCCGGAGTCGGAGGCATTGTCAACATCATCCTCAAGAAAAATGTTCGCATTGGCCTCACGGGTAGTGTAAATGCCGGTTTCAACCAGGGTCAGTATGGCAATCAGTTTGGTGGCTTCAACCTCAACCACAGCGATGGTGGAAAATCCTCTTATCTGAACGTGAACCTAAATGGAAGAAATAATTTCGATCAGATCAATACATCCCGACAGCTTGGAACAGATTCTTTGCTGCAGCAGTTTTCAAGAACTGTTTCTCCTGGATCCGGATTGTATATTGGTGCCGGCATGAACCGGGAGATCAATAAAAAACTATCCATCGGTTTTGACAGCAGGGTTAGCATCAATCGTTCCCGAAGTCAGAACCAGAATCCAACGGATATTTTCAGGAAGTCTAACAACCAGTTCTTTTTTTCGAGTCTCTCGAACACGCAGAATAATTCCCGCAGCGTCAATACCAATCTCGCTTTCAACCTAAAATACAAAATTGATACGATCGGATCGGAATGGAACCATGATCTTTCCTATTCCTTTGATCCCGGAACCAATAATCAATCCTTGCAAAATCGTTTTCTCCTTCCCTTTGTTGCTGTACAGCAATTGAAGGGGGATGCTGAAAGCCAGTCTCACTTTGTCACGTATCAGGGAAACCTTGTCAAGAAACTCAAGGGTAAGTTGACCATCGAAACCGGCATCAAGAGCAGCAACCTCTGGTTTGACAACGATACCCGTTATTTTTTTCTCAACAACGGTAATGAAAGCCCTGATCTTCGGAGAACGAACAGCTACCTGTATGAAGAACATATCCATGCTGGTTATCTGCAGGGTTCCAAGACCATGGGCAAGGTGGTATTGAAAACGGGCATCCGTTTGGAAAACACGAACATGATTGGTCATCAAAAAATTCCTACCGATACTACTTTCTCACTGCGTCGTACGGATGCCTTCCCTTATGTGTACCTCAGCCGGTCC
>RFVQ01000157.1 GCA_009922495.1 Chitinophagia bacterium | reverse complement strand
GATCCCTATAGCTACAAGGAAAAACTCACCGTTCCCAAGCTGATCTTCATTGGCACCAATGACGAATACTGGACCGTAGATGCCATCAAGTGGTACATCAATGACCTACCCGGACAAACCATGGTCCATTATGTACCCAATGCCGGGCATGACCTGGGCGGCGGTGTACAGGCATTGCAGACACTCAGCGCTTTTTATGGCAAGATGCTGCAAAACAAACCCTACCCGATCTTGAAAAACAACCATGGAATCAAAGACGGAAAAATAAAACTTTCCATTGCCGCCAATGCCGATGAATTACAGGAAATATCAATCTGGACTGCCAACTCTGCCGACATGGATTTTCGAAAAGAAAAATGGAGTGCTGCATCCGCAGGGAAAGGGGGTGCTGAAAATCAGATTGAGGTTGAACTTCCCAAAGAAGGCTACAAAGCTTTTTATGTAGACTTCAAATACAAGGGACCACAAGGGCCTTATGTTTCTTCAACAAGAATGTATTTGCTTTCCTCAAAGGGACTGGAATAAATTCAATCAGGGAAAATATCAATGGGTAACCACTTTACTTGCATGGTAACCGATACGCTGTGCCTGTGCCATGATACGTTGCCCGGGCTCAATCACAAATGGTTGGGTGTACACTTCCCATCGGCCGGGGACAGTGCCATCTTTAGCAATGATCTTGTACACAATAGATGAACCAGCTGTTTCATCGGCAATGCCTACCTGCTGACCACTGACAAAAACCAGAGGATCTTTGGTAACAGGAGGCAATGATTGCCCATTCCACATTTGGGCGATCAGTTTCTTCTCTTCAGTTGCACCCATATCCGAAACAGTCTTTTGCCATTCCTGATAGACGGATCGGAATCGGGTAAGCTCATTTGCATAACGCGGATCCTTGGATAGATCGTTCAACTGATAAGGATCATTTTTCACATCATAGAATTCTTCTGCAGTTCCCTTGGGTGCAAACCATCTCATCTGCACCGCATTGAGTTTTCCCTGATCCCGCAACCGCAAGATGTCCCTCATGGATGCCTGCTGCTTCCTGTATTCCAGATCCATGTAACGAGGAAGATCAGGGTAGTAATTGTAAACATACTGAAACCGACCATCATAAACCGAACGCACGCGATCATAGTGACTGTCCATTCTGTCCCTCGCTGCAAAAACATAATCATGTCCCTTTGCAGCAGCATGCAGACCGTAGATGGCTTTGCCCTGCATGTTATCGGGAGGCTTGATGCCAGCGAGCGAAAGAACTGTTGGGGCCAGATCGATAGAACTGGTGAGCCTTTCGTTAACCCCCATCCTTTTTTCAACAGATGGAAATCGCATGACCAGGGGGATGCGTATGCCTCTGTCGGTAACCTCTCTCTTCACATAAGGCAAGCCATCGCCATGATCCGACCAGAACATAACGATGGTATTCTCCAGCAATCCATCGGCTTCCAGTTCCTTGATGCGCTCTCCTACCCAATCATCCATCTCAGAAATATTGGTATAGAACCTGGCGATATCCAAGCGAACAGAATCCGTATCCGGGTAGATAGGCGGTACTTTTACATTTCTGGGATCTACCCGAAGCGGTCTCTTGCTGCGCTCCCAAACCTGGCTTTCATGGGTGATGGTGCTGTTGAATACAGCAAAAAAGGGTTGCCCGTTTTTTCTATTTCTGTAATGTGCCTTGTTGCTGCTTTCATCCCAAAAAGCAGGACCTTCTTCAAATTGATAATCCGTTTTGGAATTGTTCGTACAATAATATCCCTCCGCCCTCAGGTATTCCGCCATATGCTTTACTCCCACCGGCATCACAACGGAATAACTTTTGGGAAGGCCCGTTTGCTCGGGATAAGTATTGTTCAGGGTGCGCATGTTGTGTCCGCCATTGCTGGTTTGTATCCTTCCCGTGATGATGGCATTTCTCGAAGGAGCACAAACACCTGCTGTGGTAAAAGCATTGGTGAAGCGGATGCCTTCCTTTGCCAATCGATCAATATTGGGTGTGGGAACCGCCGATGTTCTATTCACCGCGATGGGTTTTGTTGAAAGCAAAAAAGGCTCCATGGCTTTTTTCCAGATCAGGTATCCTTTCTCGTTCATGTGCAAACGATCGGATACAAAAAGTTCTTCCATGAAACTGCCATCTGCATTCAGCATGGGACTAAACACATCGATATAATCAGTATTTGCAGAAGACTTGCAAAATTTTTCGATCAAGCGATTCGTTTCCCGAACAGTCGGCAGAAAAGAGGCGCGTACCGGACTGGGCTTGAGGGAGACAAATGAGATGCGGACTTTTGGATAAATCTTTCGGATCATCCCATGCAACTGTTTGAATCTTTTGAGCACCGTATCCGCTGTGATAGAGGTGGAAGACGCCACATCGTTTTCGCCACAATAGACCACTACCTGTACGGGATCATAAGGCTTCACGATCTGATCAAAATAACGAATCAGGTCCGGCAAGGAAGATCCACCAAATCCGCGGTTGATGATTCTTTTATCAGGAAACCAATCGCCAACATTTTGCCACTTGGTGAAAGAGGAACTACCAATCAACAGTATCGCACCCTTGACGGGTTGATTGATTGAATCTGCTTTCTGAAAAGCCCTGATCTCGTTGATGAAAGGTTGTGCAGCCAACTGCAGACCTACCATCGCCAGTAAGCATGTGATCAATATTTTCTTCATGGATGTGATTGATTCAAACAATTTAAATACTGATGATCAGGATAAAATTTTTCAATCCTGAACCAGGTCCTTTTCCAACTGCTCCAATGAAATACCTTTTGTCTCCGGCACTTTGGTCAATACCCAGATCAATTGCCAGGCCATCATCGCGGCAAAAAAAGCAAAAATGGGCCAGGGGTTGTCTTTGAAGATCCCTTCTTTGTCGTCAATGAATACGGGTGCCACCAAGGTGATCAGGGCGGCAAAAACCCAATGCACACTGGCGCCCAATGCTTGTCCCTTTGCACGAATATGATTGGGAAAGATCTCTGAAATGAATACCCAAATCACTGCCCCTTGTCCTACTGCATGTGAGGCAATAAAAAGCAGGAGGAAGAAAAGAAGAAATCCAGGAGAGGCTGCCGCATAGAAAGCATAGGCCACCATGCATAGACTCAGGATATATCCCAAAGAACCCAGGATGAGCAGGGTCTTTCTTCCGAGCCGGTCGATCAAATAAAGTCCGACAAACGTGAAGACCAGGTTGGTTCCGCCGATGGCAATGGAGTTCAGCAGAGACTCCTGCTCTGCCAATCCTGCTGCAGCCAGGATCCTGGGTGCGTAATAGAGAATAAAATTGATGCCCGATACCTGGTTGAAAAAGGCTACCATGAATGCGAGCAGGATAATGCGTCTGTGTTTGCTGCTCAAAAATGCAGTGGAAGAATTTTTGTCGGAGGAAGGGGATGCCATGGAGGCCATGACAGCATCAACATCTTCCATGCCCAATGCATGCATCACTTTCTTCGCCCCTTCCGCATCCTGCTTCTTTGCGATGAGCCAACGCGGACTTTCCGGAATACCCAATACCATTAGGCTGTAAATCAGAGAAGGGATGGTCATCACACCCAGCATCCATCGCCAATCGTTCTCCCCGCCTATGCCTTCCAGAAAATAATTGGAGAGATAGGCTATCAGAATGCCGAATACAATATTGAACTGGTACATGGCCACCAATCTGCCTCTGGATTGGGCTGTAGAGATCTCTGAAATATAAGTAGGCGCTGCAACTGAGGAGATACCGATGCCTATCCCCCCCAACAAACGAAAGAAAGAAAAGAGGTAAGGATCATTGGCGAGCGCAGAACCAACGGAAGAAATAGTGAAAAGAATCCCCACCAACATGAGTATTTTTTTCCTGCCATATTTTTCAGTTGGAGCCCCTCCGAATATAGAGCCGATCACCGTGCCCCAAAGGGCCATCGACATGATGAAGAATCCGTGGAACCAGGGAGAGGTCTGCCACAATTCCTGAATCGCTTTATCAGCACCGGAGATCACCACCATGTCAAATCCAAAGATAAAACCTGCCAGCGCAGCAGTAAGGGAAATGCCAAAGAGACTAGCAGATTGGTTGGTTGTTTGCATAAAGAGGCGTTTTGGTTTTTTAAGGTAAAGATTTTATTTAACTTGTTTGCATGAAAGTTGATCTTGTCATAGCCGGTGGAGGATTGGGTGGAGTAGCTGCTGCCCTGGCATCTTTGCGCAACGGGCTACAGGTTGTGATGACGGAAGAAACCGATTGGATAGGCGGTCAACTCTCGCAGCAAGGGGTTCCTCCCGATGAACACCCATGGGTCGAAAGCCATGGTGCACCTGCATCGTACAGAGCATTCCGAAATGGTGTCCGCGATTATTACCGAAAATACTATCCCCTAACAGATGCAGCCAAAAATAAAATCCACCTCAATCCCGGTGACGGCTCGGTATCCAGGCTTTGTCATGAGCCCCGTGTGGCGGTATTGGTGCTCACGGAAATGCTGGCGCCTTATCTGGTAAGCGGACAATTGCAATTGCTATTGGAACACAAAGTCATCAGTGCCAGTGTGAACCATGATAGAGTGAGATCTTTCGAGGTAAAAAACCTGAAAACCGGACAGAAAGAAAATATCAAAGCTGATTTTTTTGTGGATGCAACAGAACTCGGCGACTTGCTTCCCCTCACAAAAACGGAATCTTTGGCACAGATATGCATATCTACACAGAGGGGATAAGGTTGAGATGGGGTAAGGAAAGACCCCTCCAAATGAATAGGTTTATGGATAAAGGTAATATTGAGCTCTGGGATAAATTCAGGTAGGTTTTCTGAAAGGCTGATCTCTACATGATTTGTAGCTATCTCCCCCTTCACACACATAGTTTTTAGCGAACCTTCTAGGGAGAGATCACCAGAGCACTCTGCTGCCAATAGTTCTGAATCCACGCAGCGAAGTT
>RFVQ01000156.1 GCA_009922495.1 Chitinophagia bacterium | reverse complement strand
CTGGTGAAAGCAGATGACCTGAGCAAGGTGAACATTGCATTCATGACAACCAACGGAATTGCCAGTTTGCTCTACGCATTGTTCACCGTTTTGGACCTTTTTCTAAAAGCATAGGATGGCAAGGATCATGGCATTGGATTATGGGAAAAAACGAACCGGCATTGCCGTAACGGATCCATTGCAGATGATCGCCAGTCCGCTTACAACGGTAGACACATCAACTCTCTTTGATTTTTTGAAGGATTATGTGAGCAAAGAAACGGTTGAAAAAATGCTGATTGGATTGCCCCTGAACCTCGATGGGAGCGATACAGATGCCACGGCTGCAGTGAGGCACAATGTAAGGCGACTAAAAAACAGTTTCCCCAATATTGCCATTGAAACTGTTGATGAACAATTCAGTTCCAAGCAAGCTTCAAGAGCCATGGTGGAAATGGGCATGAAAAAAAAGGACCGACAGGAAAAAGGAAATATCGACAAGATGGCTGCTGCGTTAATGCTGCAGGAATACCTGGACAGGCTTACTTAGGCAATAACATTTTGTATCCGGCCTTTACCCTTCCCAATGTAATATCATCGAGCTTTTTCTTGAGCATTTTGCGTTTGAGCAGGGAGATATGGTCGATGAACAACTTGCCTTCTATGTGGTCGTATTCGTGTTGGATCACCCTGGCATTCAATCCCCGGTATGTTTCTGTAAATGAATTGAATTGCTCATCCTGGTATGTGATGGTTATCTCATCCTCTCTGGTTACCTCTTCCCTGAAACCCGGCAAGCTCAAACAACCTTCATCGCATGTCCAGCTATGACCAGCTGTGCCGGTGATCCTGGCATTGATGAATACTTTCTTAAAACCTGTCTCACCCGAAAAAACTTTTTTCTCTTCTTCGTCATAATTTTCATACACCTGCTCAGTGTCGATCACAAACAAACGGATAGCATGGTTGACTTGTGGAGCCGCCAGTCCCATGCCATGGGCACGGTACATGGTTTCCCACATGTTGGTGATCAGGTCTGTTAATCCGGGATGGTCAGGCTGAATATCCTTGCCGACCTGGCGCAAAACAGAATGTCCATATGCAACTACTGGAAGAATCATGATGCGAAGGTAGGATTCTCAACCATTATAGAGCAGATCATAGTATTCTGCAGCCATTCTGTTGGAATCAAATTTAAAACGCACATCTCTCATGCCGTTTTGAACAATCTGTCTCCAGGTATGAGGTGCTTCGTAATACAATGGCAGTACTTCTTCGCTGAGGATCCTGTAGAGCTCATCCAAATCATATTGATCTTGGTCCTGCACGTGCATGTTTTCATAATCCTGAGGAGGCACTACGAAACCATTGTTACCATGGTTGATGAACTCCACGATCCAGCCGTCATTGGTGGATACGTTGACAGCACCATTCATGGCAGCTGTCATGCCACTTGTACCAGATGCTTCACGGGGTACACGAGGGTTGTTCAGCCATACATCTGCCGCTTGCTTCAATCTTTTGCTGAGTCCCAATTCATAACCGGTGCAGACCGCCATGTTCTTGTATGCCTTGCTGATGTGCACCAGGTGATTGAATTCAGAGATAGCAGGGTAATCCACCGGATAAGGCTTACCCGCCCATATGAATTGTACGGGATATTTGGGATTGTTGAGCAGGGCTTCAAATCTTTCACGGTCGCGCGTCAACAAATCCGCACGCTTGTAACCCGCAAAACGACGGGCCCATACGATGGTGAATACATCTGGATCCATCAGCTTTCCAGTCTGATCGGCCACCAGATCAAAGGCCCTTTTCTTCAGATAGCGTTTGCGATCGATGAACCTCTCGTCGTTCGATTCATCCATGGCAAAATAGAGTTGCTTATCCGCCCAATAGCGCCAGTTCTGGGAATTGGTAATATGGATGATGGGACAAACTCCTTCGTGTTTGTTCCACATCTTGCGACTGACATGACCGTGTAGTTCAGAAACAGCATTGGAGAGCCGTGCAAAACGCAACGCAACCAGTGAGTGATTGAACTGATCATCCTGCATACCGGTGATCTCCCGAACTTTTTCCAAAGGCATTCCACAGAAATAGGACATCTTGTTGCAAAGGAAGATATCATGCTTTTCATTTCCTGCCTCTTCCGGAGTATGGGTAGTGAAAACCAATTGCTTTTTCAACGCTTCGAGGTCACCGCCGTTCTTGTTCAAGAGATAGAAAGCTGAAGAGATGGCATGCGCTTCATTCAGGTGGTAGACATCCGGATGGAAACCCAGTTCATCAATCAGCTTTGCGCCACCCACTCCCAACAGAATGAACTGTGCCACTTTGGTGGCTACGTTGGCATCATAGAGGCGATGGGTAATGGTTTGCGATACATAATCATTTTCAGGAAGATCTGTACTCAACAGAAAGAGAGGAGCACTCTTGAAGGTCTCGGGATTCAAATAAAAAGCCTTCACCCATACCGGTGCGTCATGGATCATGATCTGAAACTTGATCCCGGTATCTTCCAGAAAATTATAGATCTTTTCGTTCCATTGAACCTGAAGGGTTTGGTCCTGGTTCCTTGCCTGGTCATAATAACCATACTTCCACAGGATGCCAATACCGATGAGATTTTGGCGAAGCTCGTAGGCACTGCGCAGGTGGGAACCGGATAGGAAGCCAAGGCCTCCGCTGTATATTTTCAAAGGCTGGTGGATGGCGAACTCCATGGAGAAATAAGCCGCCTTTTTAGCATATTTGGTATCGATTGAATAGGGGACGCTGAATTGTTTAAAATTGGTCATTTCAACAGGGTAATTAATGAACCTGCAAGATAACCATTTTTTGGCCGAAACAGGGGGTTTATCGTGTTATTTATACACAAACCTTTAGGGGATAAAACACCACCTGGTAGGGGGTAGCTGGAATTTTCATTACTTTGCCGCCGAATGAAAACCGGTAAAGGAAAAAATACTTCCATGAGCGCAAGCACCCCTGCCAATGGGAATGCAAGGCGCCTGTTATATCAATGGATACCCGTATTGTATTTGTTCCTGCTCTCCTGTTCATCGGCAACCAAAGACATCAACACAGACGAGGATATTGAGACGATTGATTTCATCAATGCTTTTCCTGAAAAACCCCTGCCCATCCAATTTCAACAAAAAGATCTTGCCCAAAAGGAATTGGATAGTTTTTATACAAAGTCGAAAGTAGTTTCGGAATTTATACCAGATAGTATTTTTAAAACACTGGGTAAGACAAAGGACATCCGATTCTTTAGAAAAGGAAGATACAAAGCGAAAGATACAGAAGAGACCTATCTGTTTTTAACGGCAGAAAAGAAAGGAAGAAAAACGGTTTACATTATTTGCTTCGACAAGGAAAATGTTTTCAAGGCAGCCATGCCATTGGTGGAGAAAAGCACAGACAGCCATACCAGTGTAGAAGGCATGCTGGATAAAAAGCTAACCGTCATCAAACAACGCAATACTACATCCGGAAACGGTCAGGCTTATTACAACAAGAGCGCATATGTTTACAATACAGAAGGATTGTTCACACTCATCCTTACAGAAAGCAATGAGCCGGTAGTGGAGAAAACTGTTTACAATCCGATCGATACCTTGTCCAGAAAAGATCCTTTGAGTGGTGACTACAAGATCGACAAGAAGAATTTTGTATCCATCCGTGACGGAGGCAAGCCTGGCAAACTTCTTTTCTTTGTCAACATTGAAAAATCAGGCAACAGTTGTGACGGCAGTTTGCGGGGTGATATGGTACAGGTGAAACCCAAGGTTTTTCATTACAACAAAGCAGACGACCATTGCATCCTGGAATTTAGTTTCTCCGGCAAAACCTTGCAGGTAAAAGAACTGGAAGCTTGCGGTAACCACAGAGGGGTTCGATGCAGTTTTGATGGCAAATACCGAAAATAGGATCAGTCGTCCAGGATCACTCCTTGCAGGATATCTTCAAAATTTTCTCTTCTTCTGATCAAATTGATTTGTCCCTTTTTGACCATCACTTCAGCGGGACGGGCACGTGAGTTGAAGCGACTGCTCATTTCAAATCCATAAGCACCGGCATTGTGAAACTTCTCTCCGTTGGGATTGGAAATATTTTCAATCTTGTGATAGGCATCGTAGAACATGGGACGAATCAGGTGATTGAATCCGCTGTTGACGCCGATGAAACTTCGAGTGGGTCCTTGCTTGATGACATTGGCTTTTACCAGAAAATACCCGCATTGGCTCACGAGAAATTTACCGGGTTCAAACCAGATCTGGAATTTTCTGCCGGATGTTTTTTCAAACGCCTGGATTGTATTGAAAAGTTCTAGGCCCAATGCAGCCATGTCGGTTCCAATTTCATCGGGCTTGTACGGAACTTTGAAGCCACCTCCCAGATCGATGATGGTTACTTCAGGAAACTGGCGGGTGATATCCAAAACCGTGTTCAATCCTTTTACAAAAACCTCCAGGTCTTTGATCTCACTACCGGTATGGATGTGCAATCCTTTGACATGAAGATTGGTTTTTTTGACCACATCGAGAATCTGATCCACCTGATCGATGGAGATGCCGAATTTAGAATCTACATGGCCCGTTGATATTTTGAGATTCCCTCCTGCCATGATATGCGGATTCAGTCGAATGATGACCGGATAATCATGTCCGAATCTGTTTCCGAATGCTTCCAGGATGTTCAGGTTGTCAATGTTGATGTTGACCCTCAGCGCTGTTGCTTCAAGGTATTCATCAAGGTTGACACTGTTGGGAGTGAAGATGATGTGATCGGTAGCGAAACCTGCTCTCATGGCCAGTCTCACTTCGTTCATGCTCACGCAATCGATTCCTGATCCTTCTCTTTGCAATACTTTCAGGATATTAACATTGGTCAAGGCTTTGCAGGCATAGAAGATCCTTACATCAGAACGATGGAAGGATTCTTTGAGCAATCCGTATTGGTAAATGATCCTTTCTGCATCATAAA
>RFVQ01000155.1 GCA_009922495.1 Chitinophagia bacterium | reverse complement strand
GGAAGGAGGATTGAAATTTTGGGTGAACCTCACGGATTATTTGGATACCGGACTCTTTATCGATCACCGCATCACCCGTGAGATGGTTCAGAAAGACGCAAAGGATAAAAGGGTGCTCAACCTGTTCTGTTATACCGGATCTTTTTCTGTTTACGCAGCAGCAGGCGGAGCCAGTAAGGTAGTCTCTGCTGATCTGTCGAATACATATCTGGATTGGGCTAAGCGTAACATGGAGTTGAATGGTTTCTCGGGGAAAGAATATGAGTTTGTCCGTGTAGATGTTTTGCAATGGCTACCAGGGTTACCGGCAGAAAGTTTTGATCTCATTGTCCTGGATCCTCCTACTTTTAGCAACAGCAAGGCGATGAAAGATGTTTTTGATATTCAGTTGCAGCATGTGGAACTGATCAATACCTGTCTTTCAAAACTGGCGCCCAATGGTGTACTTTACTTTAGTACCAATGCCAGAAAATTTGTGATGGAGGACACGTTAATTGGAGGGGCCATAAAAGAAATCACCACCGCTACCACTCCCTTTGATTTCAAAGGCAAGTTGTTGCGGTGGTGCTATAGTATTACCAAGGCCTGATCAGGCTCCTACGATCTCAACCAGTTCCACTTCGAAAACCAGGTCTTGTCCTGCCAGAAAGTGATTGGCATCCATGATGATGACGTCTTCCCTTAGTTCGGTGACCACAACCGGTACCGGTTGTCCGTATTGATTTTGCAGGTTCAGTTTCATGCCAATTTCTACTTGCATATCTGCTGGTACATTCGACCTGGGGAACTCCACAATGGCGTTGGGATCTTTTTGTCCGTATCCGTGATCAGGATCTATCTGAATGGTTTTTTTCTCACCAACGGCCATGCCCACCACTCCGGCATCAAAACCGGCGATCATTTGTCCCGCTCCAACGGTGAATTCCAATGGTGCGCGACCCACTGAACTGTCAAATTGTGATCCATCCAACAGCGTGCCGGTGTAATGAACCCTTACTACGTCTCCTTGCTTTACTTGCATAATGTTTTTTTTGTGTTCGATTAGTTGCCAAAACTACCTTTAATCTTTTACTTTTATTGAAACAAAGACTTAAAACAATGAGAAAGTTTGCTTTGCTGCTGTTGTGGTTGGCCAGTCTTTCCTTGGCCATTGCTCAAACTCCGCCCGGACCGATAGCACCAGGAGCAGCGAACCTTGACCGATATCTTCCGCAGCTGAAAGGCAAAAAAGTTGCCCTTTTTGCCAACCAGACTTCCATGATCGGAGAGGAGCATCTGGTGGATGTGCTGATGAAAAAGGGGGTAAAGGTATCGGTGATTTTTGGACCGGAGCATGGGTTCCGGGGAACCGCTGATGCCGGTGAGAAAGTGGGCAATTATGTGGATGAGGCCACCCGAATTCCAGTGATATCCTTGTATGGATCCAAGCGTGCACCGTCCACAGACGATCTGAAGGAAATTGATGTCATGATTTTTGATATTCAGGATGTAGGGGTAAGATTTTACACCTTCATCTCTTCGCTGGAAGCCTATATGGAAGCAGCTTTTTTGAACAATAAAAAGTTGATCGTACTCGACAGACCCAATCCCAATATTCATTGTGTGGATGGTCCAGTTTTGGACACTGCCTTTCGTTCTTTTGTGGGCATGCAACCTGTTCCGGTGGTCTATGGCATGACCATTGGGGAGTATGCAAAGATGCTCGTAGGGGAAGGTTGGTTGAAGGCAGATGCCATGAAGACATATCGTGCATCACTTGCTGCAGGCAGGCCTTTGCTAGAGGTAGTGCCCTGCAAGAACTATAGCAGAGAATCGGTTTATGAATTACCTGTAAAACCATCTCCCAACCTGCCCAATCTCGCATCCATCTACTGGTATCCTTCCACTTGTTTTTTTGAGGGTACAGTGCTAAGCGAAGGGAGGGGAACGGTTGCCCCATTCCAGTTATTCGGACATCCTTCTTTGCCGAAGGATATGTTTGCTTTCACACCTGTTGCCATGCCCGGAGCGAACAGTCCCAAGTTGAAGGACCAGTTGTGTTATGGATGGGATCTGCGTGCGGAACCCGAACTGATCCGTAAGAAATTGAACCATAAGATCAGTCTATACTATCTGCTGGAAGCATATCGCTTGTTTCCTGAAAAGGAGAAATTTTTCATACTGCCCAAATCGGGTGATGCCAAAGCTTCTTTCTTCAACAAGCTGGCGGGCAATGCGATCCTGATGGAACAGATAAAATCTGGTATGGATGAAGCAGCAATCCGCAAGACATGGGAACCAGGTTTGAATGCATTCAAGAAGATCAGGGTTAAGTATTTGATTTACAAGTGAGGGGAAAAGGGACGAGGGACAGGGGAGAAGGGACAAGGGAGAAGCATGCCTGCCGAAGGCAGGGGATAAGGGAATTGTTTAAATTTGTGCGATGATGGAATTGAGAGATTGTAGGATTGTATTCATGGGGACCCCTGATTTTGCGGTGGCCATTTTAGATAAACTGGTCATCGAAGGCTGTCAGATTGTTGCTGTCATTACTGCCCCAGATAAACCAGCCGGTCGGGGCATGCAATTGACACCCTCTGCAGTGAAGAAGTATGCATTGGAAAAAGGATTGCCGATTCTACAACCCGCCAAACTCAAAGACCCTCAATTTCTCGAAGCGCTTGCATCCCTCAAAGCTGATCTGCAGGTGGTAGTGGCTTTCAGGATGTTACCGGAGTTGGTATGGAACATGCCTCCATTGGGCACCATCAATTTGCACGCCTCTCTTTTGCCCCAATACCGGGGTGCGGCTCCCATCAACTGGGCCATCATCCATGGAGAAAAGGAAACAGGGGTCACGACGTTCAAATTGCAACATGTCATTGACACCGGTGATATATTGATGCAACAGGCTCTTCCCATTCGGGAGGATGAAACAGCCGGTGAATTGTACGATGAAATGAAATTGATGGGTGCTGATCTTATGCATCAGACGCTCTTGCGCTATACAAGCGGTGAGTTGCATCCCTTTCCGCAGTCAGATCTGGGTGATCCAGACAAACTTCCCACTGCCCCCAAGATCCATACAGATACTTGCAGGATTGATTGGAATACGAGTGCTGAGTCTGTTTACAACCTGATCAGGGGACTGTCTCCATACCCCGCTGCTTTCACACAGTTGGATGGAAAGCTTTTGAAAATTTTCAAAGCAACAATACAATCATCAAATGAGCTGCCCTCTCCCGGAACATATCAATCCGATGGCAAGACATTTCTCCGCTTTGCCGCAACCGATGGTTGGCTCTATCTAAAAGACATACAGCTGGAGGGAAAGAAGCGAATGGGCGTTGAGGATTTTTTACGGGGTCACCGTTTCCCATGATCCATTCCTTTCTGATTCGAATAAACTCATTATTTGTTTAGGTAATATCCCAGCCAAAGGCCGATCAATCCCCAACCGAGCACCGCATCCAACAAGTCCATCATGATATCAGTGGAATGATACCAGATATAGTTGGTGTAGGCATGATTGAAAAAACCGATCAAGCCAACACTCAGTGCAGCCAGGAAGATCGATTTGAATCCATTGGTATTGGTTTTGGTCAGCAGGGTAATAAAGAGATACAGAATGATAATATTCACCAAAACCCCTCTGGCCATGTTCATGCCCATGTTTGCCTCTTTAGCGATTTTATAATCAATGATGGCCATGGGCTTTCCAACATTTTCTTGTGCAAATTTCATTTGTGCTTCATAGCCCAATGCAGGATCCTGCAGGGGCATCAGGTATTTCCCTTCTTTTAGTCCTGAACTTGACAACGCCTGGAGTATGGTGTCTTGAACAGCAGCATATTGGTGTTCATTTTTATGAAGGTCCAACGCTGCCTGTGAAAGGAACTGCCAAAAAAACAGAATAAGTGCTCCGACGATGGAGCCGATGAATATGCGTTTCATGATGGTTGTTTCTATAAATTTAAGCAATTTGCATGCAAATTGAATTATGGGAAGTTTGGTTGAACGCTTCATGAGATATGTACAGATCGACACGCAAAGTGATCCGGAAAGTGATTCTTTTCCCTCAACATCCAAGCAAAAAGATCTTTCTCAATTGCTTGCCCGTGAACTACGGGAGATGGGCATCGCTGATGCGCACATGGATGAATGGGGGTATGTGTATGCCACTATCCCTGCCAACAGTCCCAAGAAGGTTCCGGTGATTTGCTTCTGTGCCCATGTGGATACTGCTCCGGATTGCAGCGGCACTCATGTAAAACCGCTTTTGCATAAAAATTATCAGGGACAAGACATCGTATTGCCCGATGATCCAACACAAGTGATCAGTACAAAAAATCACCCCTACCTCCTGGAAAGAATGGGGGATGATATCATCACGGCCAGCGGCTTGACGCTATTGGGCGCAGATGACAAGGCAGGTGTAGCCGTGATCATGGAGTTGGCAAAACGCCTGCAAGAAGATCATACCATTCCGCATGGTGAGGTGAAAATATTGTTCACGCCCGATGAAGAAGTGGGAAGGGGCGTTGAGCATGTTGACATGAAAAAGCTTGGTGCTGATTTCGGGTATACATTGGATGGCAGTGAAAGGGGTTCGCTTGAATTTGAAACTTTTTCAGCTGATGGAGTTGAGATCACCCTACAGGGAGTAATATCCCATCCCGGTTCAGCCAAAGGGAAGATGGTCAATGCCATAAAACTGGGTGCCGCTTTTTTGGATGCCTTACCCAAGCATGAGTGGGCGCCTGAGGTCACAGCTGGTCGTGAAGGCTTTGTTCATCCTACAGATTTCAAGGGGGGTGCTGAATCGGCTACCCTCAAATTCATTGTCCGTGATTTTGATACGAAAAAACTTCAGTTGCATGAAGAGAGACTGGAAGGTATTTTGAAAGAGGTTTTATCGGCCTATCCCAATTGCAGCTATTCGTTTGTTGTAAAAGAACAATACAGGAACATGCGGGAAGTGATCGACCAGCATCCCGACATCATCCGTCATGCGCAGGCTGCCATGAGGGC
>RFVQ01000154.1 GCA_009922495.1 Chitinophagia bacterium | reverse complement strand
CATGTGCCAAAATCTGTCTTTAGCTTTTTCAAGACATCCTGCAGCACACCGATCTTGGTAGCATCTGGCATTTCCTTCAACGCCCTGGGCAATTCCAAGGGAGAATTGATCAGTCCCGTTTTACCCCGCATGGCCATGGGTACAATTCTTTCCGCCCAATGAATGGCGATGGTGGTAGCCACGGAATGGGCAGCAGATCTTTTGTCCCAGGCCGACAAGATGGCAATGGCCTTGTTGATATCGTCTTTGATATCGTTGGCGATGGTTGTCCTGCCGGCACTGATGAGCGATGGTATCAGTATGTCCATCGCCGAAAGATAGGTGTCATATCCAGCAGCGATCAAACCATTGATATCATATTTCGTCTTGATATTGAGTACCCGCACCGCATTGATGCCCCGGAAATTTTCAGGATCCGGCGCCATGTAGGTAGGATATTTTTTCTTCAGGATGCTTCCATTGCCAGCAACGGTAAAAGGCGTTGCATTGCAATTCTGCAACCATCCGATCGCAGGGTTGTAAAGATGTACGGTTTCTTCAACGGTATGCAATCCTTTCCAGTCGGTCGCAGTGGTGGTTCCATCCTGCACACCGCTCCAGTCGAGGTTGGGATCACGCTTTGGCATGAAGTTGCCATGCCAGTACATAGACTGTATTGTTGGAAATATTGGACCGCAGGTCCATGATGGATTTGAATTCTGCAAAGGTTTTGGCTTTGGTCCTGCTCCAGGATTGGATCAACCCATTCAGGGATCGGTTGTTGGATTGCATGGAGATCCACTTGTCGTTTTGCAGGGCCATCACAGGACCATGATGTGTTTTGTAGATCTTGAAATCTTTTTTACCCATAGCACCATTGGCCAACTTATAGGCAATGGTGGTGGCTTGTATCGTGACAGGTTTTTGTTGGTTGTCGTGCAGATAAAAAAGTTTCTCTCCTTTTTTCTCGACGGTCTCTTCATAGAGGTCGGCTACATCTGCTTCACTCGAAGTGTGCATCCATCCACAGTGTTCATTGAATCCTTGGTAGACAAAGAATTGCCCCCATGTTACTGCGCCGTAGGCATTCAATCCCTCTTCGCTTACCATGTGCACTTCGGGACGAAAATAAAACGTGACATGCGGATTGATATAGAGCATCGCATTTCCGGAAACGCTGCGGGAAGGGGCGATGGCAAAGCCATTGGAACCGATCAGTTTTTCCGGATCCTTTTTGGGCAAGGCTGCCAGGTCCGTTGAAAGACCCGCGTAAAACTTTTTGATATCATTGGCGGTGAGATCGCTGGTCTGGATAGCAGAGATGCTTCCATCGGTGTAGGTCAGTGGATACCAGGGTTTGAATTCTTTTAGCAGGGCTGGTTTTACTTTGGGATTTTTATAGAGGAAGTAGTTGATCCCATCGGCGAATGCGTTGAGGAGTTTTTTCATCCAATCCGGACTCGCCTCGTAGTCTTTGACGGATTCAGCAGAGTCGATGACCATGCGCACGAGCAGGTCTTCATAGATAGCATTTTCACCGTTCACTTCGCTGGTACGGCCCAGCATGGTGATATAATTCATTTCCACGCGTTGGAAATCATCTTCACATTGTGCATACATCAATCCGAAAACACAATCGGCATCTGATTTTCCATAGATATGGGGGATGCCCCATTTGTCGCGGATGATGTTGACACGCTTGGCAGTTTCCTCCCAGCGTGTGACAGTGCTTTTGGGTTGTGCGCCAACGATGAAAGGCAAAAGCCCCAACAGGAATAAAAACTTTTTCATTTATTGTTCATTCGCTTTGAGTACACGGATGAAATTGCCTCCGAGTATTTTGAAGATATCTTTTTTGCTGTAACCCCTTTTCATCAATTCCTCTGTGATCAGCGGCATATTCGTCACGTCATTCAACTCACGTGGTGAAGAATTGATGCCATCGAAGTCTGAGCCCAGTCCCACATGGTTGACCCCGATCAACTTGACAATATGATCGAGGTGGTCGATCAAAAGGGTTAACGAGGGACGAACACCATCGATCTCATCCTTGTATTTTTCATGCAGGTAGAGATTGGCATAGAAGTCACTGGGATTGCTTTTCAGCAATGAATCTTTTTCTTGCTGGTGTTTGCGGATGAAGGCATTGTTTTTGTCGCGGAAGGAGCTGTCTACAAATCCTGAATAAAAATTCAATTGAATCACCCCACCATTCTTGCCAACTGCTTTGATCTGCTCATCGGTCAGGTTTCTGGGAACCGGGCACAATGCATAGGTGCAGCTGTGGGAGGCGATGACCGGTTTGGTGCTGATGCGGATGGCATCATAAAATGTTTTTTCACCTACGTGTGAGATGTCTACGATCATGCCCAGTTCATTCATGCGTTTTACGATCTGTTCACCCAATGCGTTGAGACCGTATGGATGCCCCAGGTCTTTTTTCGCTCTCTCATCAGCGGCTGAGCTGGCCCAAGAAGTGGAGTTGTTCCAGGTAAGGGTCATGTATCGTGCTCCTCTTGCATGGAGTTTTTCAAGGTTGCTGATCTCATCTTCGATCATATGTCCTCCTTCCACTCCCATCATCGCCCCCAGCTTGCCTGTGCTCACGGCAGTTTGCAGGTCCTTGCTGTTGCGCACGATCATCATGCGATTGGGATTGCGCGCAACGGTAGCATAGAGGGTATCGATTTCGCGGTTGGCAAAGGCGTAGGCGGTTCCCTTCCCATAATTTTCATCGCAGAAGATCGAGAAGACCTGCACATCGATCCCGCCTTCTTTCATGCGCTTGAGATCAGAGTGGGTGATCCCTTTCAGGTTTTGGTCGAAGCTTTTCCCTTTCTCAATACCTGTGCTGATGAAGTCATTGTGGGTATCAATCACGATGGCTTTCTCATGCAATTTTTTGTAGGATTGAGAAAAAGCAGGAGATGAAAAAAGAGCAAGCGTAAAAAAAGCAAAAAGGATTTTTTTCATGATCAATCGTTGATGGCCTGATAAGCCAGTACTTTGAATCGTTCACCCACATCACCATGTTCAGTGGGATAGGCATTTTGGAAGAAGAGTCCCACAAGTCTTTCTTTGGGGTCAACCCAATACGTAGTGGCAAACATACCCCCCCAGTCGAACGTACCGATGTTGGTGGGTATTCTGGCACTTCCCCTCTCGGTGGTGATGCCAAAGCCAAGTCCGAATTTGTTGACGCCGTTGTTAAGATCACCGATCTGGTTCTGTGTCATCATGCGCACGGTATTTCTGCTCAGGATGCGTTTGCCATTGTGTTCACCGCCATTCAGCATCATCTGCAGGAAGATGCCATAGTCCATGATGGTGGAAGAGAGACCACCGCCACCGCTGAACATCTGCAAGTTCATGTTCGGGAAATCTCGGTAGAAAGTACCGTTGATCTGGGTGATGGCCTCGGCTTCCTTGAGTTGTCCGTTGGTATGGGTGTAGAGGCTCACCAGTCGATTCTGTTTTTCTTTGGGCAGGTAGAAATAAGTGTCTTTCATGCCCAGGGGTTCGAAGATGCGTTTTTGGAAGAACTGATCCAGTGTCATGCCGGAAACCACTTCCACCAAATAACCCAATACATCCGTATTCAAGCCATAGGTATATTTTTCTCCCGGTTGATGGAAGATGGGCAATGTTGCAAGACGGTTGATGTTATCCGCCAATGTGATTCCTTTCACGCCGATGCCGCCAACGATCCCATTTTTGGCATAGATGGCATTGGCTTCTTTGGAACCAATCTGCGCATACCCAATGCCGGAAGTATGGGTCAGCAGATCGCGGATGGTAATCTCCCTTTTGGCAGGCAGGGTGGTATAGCTTGAATCTTTCTCGTTGAATTTGTCAAGCACTTTGGGTTTGCTGAAGCCAGGGATGAATTTGGAAACAGGTTCATCCAACAAGAAATGACCTTCTTCAAAAAGGATCATCACCGCCACGCTGGTGATGGCCTTGGTTTGCGATGCGATGCGGAAGATATGATCGGTCCGCATGGTTACTTTGTTCTCCTTGTTGGCGTATCCGAAGGCTTTGTGGTAAACAGGTTTGCCATCACGAAGGATGAGACCAACGCCGCCGGAGATCCAGTTTTTATCGACCCATGCCTGCATGTTGTTGTCGATCACTTTCACTCTGTCGGAAGCCAGTGCAGGTTTGGTATTGTTGTTGGAGGATTGTGCGTTGAGGGAGGAAGAGGCTGCGCAAAGCAGCAGCAGGAAAATGATTTTTTTCATGTTGACAGTATGAGTCATGAAGTTATGAAATCACTACTAGTTGCGGATGTCTGTGGTAGTATTTCTCTTGGGAAGAATTCCTCTCTTGAAATAACGAGATGCGTCGAGGATGTATTGATGGAATTCATATTCTTCGCTGAAGGCCACCAGTTCATAAGGAGGGCGCCAGAGCAACATGAATCGGTCAAGCTCCCGTTCATTGAGTCCCGTTATTTGTTTGACCAGCGGTTTGGTAAATCGACTGCTAACAAATTTTTCCTGTTCTTCTTCGATCAGTCGGTTGCGAAAACTCCGCATGCTTTTGTTTCGACGAAATTTGAAGGCATTGATCAGGCTGATCGGATCCAGGTTGCCTTGCGAGGTGATCTGCAGTCCGCCTCCTTCAAAGTCAAAAACCCTTTGGTATTTTTCTCGGTTCTCCAGGGAGTCCTGTTTGTAGCTCTTGCCAATGACCACCACCTCCTTGAGGGTCTGGTAGCGGTCTTGCACGGTTACCTGCAGAGAGATGTCGAAGCCAGCAGGGTATCGGATACTGCTGACCGGAAAGTAGTTGGTGGATTTGCCGCGATAAGTGAAATGAATGGAATCTTTTTTGTCAACTGTCAAACCATATCTGCCCAGGGAGTCCGTAAAGGCGATGACTCCTTTGGCAGATGTCACTTTTACAAAGGGAATGGCCACCATGCGGGTGGAATCATATACTTTTCCTGTGATCCAGATGGGGGATTGAGCCAGGTTGATCAGGGGAATGAGCAGGATGGCAAGAAGGGCAACACCATTCTTTACAAAGCAACGTCTATGGTTAAATATCAGCACCTGCTTTTT
>RFVQ01000153.1 GCA_009922495.1 Chitinophagia bacterium | reverse complement strand
TGTTGATGAAAAGAATCACCGGATTTTCAGGAGTTATCCTCAAGGAACCTTTCTGGATGGCACAAATAGAGCAGGTTAACATCAATCCCGACGGAAGTTTTGAAATGATCACACAGATGGGTGACCAGACGGTTACGCTTGGGACAGGTGAAAACTGGGAAGACATGTTGGGGAAATTGAAAAAGTTGTACAGGCACTTGGGGGCTGAACATGGGTGGACAAAATATGAAACCATCGATCTGCAATTCAAGGATCAGGTGGTCTGTGTGAAGCGGGGAGTTCCTTACGCGTTGGTTGACAGCCTGCCAGCAGGAGACTCAATAAGCATGAAATCAATAAAGGATAGTATCAATATAAAACACTAAAAAACATAACAGCGGAAAACATACCATTATGACACAAGAGCAACCCATCATCGTAGGCCTCGACATCGGTACCACCAAGATCGCAGCGATTGCCGGAAGAAAAAATGAGTTCGGAAAACTGGAGATCCTTGGATTTGGATTGGCCAGCAGCAATGGTGTTCAACACGGCATGGTGTTGAACATTGATCAGACCATCAAGGCCATTGAAACAGCCTTGAAAAATTGTTATGCTTCGAACCCCGGATTGGAGATCAATGAAGTCTATGTTGGCATTGCAGGACATCACATCAAAAGCCTGCAGACAAGAGGCGATATGGTCAGAAGGATCACGGATGATGAGATCAAACAATTTGAGATCGATCAGTTGATTGCCGATCAGTACAAAACCTATATCCCTGCCGGTGATCAGATCATTGATGTCATTCCCCAGGAGTATACTGTTGACAATATCCAAAATATAGCAGATCCAATCGGTTATACCGGTGTGAAAGTGGGTGCTAATTTCCATATCATCACCGGTGATCGCAATGCCATCCGCAACATCAACAGAAGTGTTGAAAAAGCCGGATTGCGTGTGAAGGATCTCATGCTCCAGCCTTTGGCTTCTTCTGCCGCTGTCATGAGTGAGCAGGATATTGAAGCCGGCATAGCCATCCTGGACATTGGTGGCGGTACAACCGATCTCGCAGTTTTCCACGAAGGGATCCTCAAGCATACAGCGGTCATTCCTTTTGGCGGAGAGAACATTACCAATGATATCAAAATGGGACTCGGTGTTTTGAAGACGCAGGCCGAGTTGATGAAGGTGCAGTATGGCAGTGCACTGGCAGATGCAGCACAGAACAATGCCTTCATCAAAATACCAGGCTTGCGTGGTCTTCCTTCAAGGGAGATATCCGTGAAAAACCTGGCTTCCATCATTCAGGCGAGGATGAGTGAGATACTCGCTTTTGTGACCTTCCATCTCAAGCAGGTGGGACTCGACAACAAGATGCTCAATGGCGGCATTGTGCTAACAGGCGGTGGTTCTCAGCTCAAACACCTTATACAGTTGACTGAATATGCAACCGGTTTGAATGCCCGCATAGGTTATCCCAATGAACACCTGGCAGTAAATCATTTGTCAGAGCTCGAAAAGCCCATGTATGCAACCTGTATTGGTCTTATCCTCAAAGGGTATAATATCTATGAGAACAATTACAAGCGCATGTATCCTGATCAACAACAGGTCATTCTCAAACCCATTGGAAGCAGTCCTGCAACCACTGTTGAGGAAACGCCTGAAGTCGCGTCCAATCCCATCAAGCGTACAAAAACATTGTCTGACTTGATGAACAAGATGAAAGACGGACTCATTGATCTCTTCAAGGAAGAAGGTGACAACCATCTCTGATTATAACATAAACCCAAAACGAAACCCCATTAAATCTCCAAATATGATACAATTCGACCTACCCCTGGCACAATCCTCCATCATCAAAGTAATCGGTGTTGGCGGCGGCGGCAGCAATGCAGTGAATTACATGCACAGTCTCGACATCGAAGGAGTCGATTTCATCGTCTGTAATACAGACGCCCAGGCCCTTGCTTTGAGCAAAGTTCCCAATAAGATCCAACTGGGTCCTTCGCTGACACAGGGATTGGGTGCAGGAGCAAATCCCGAAATCGGAAAGCAAGCTACACAGGAAAGCCTGGAAGAGATTCGCCGCATATTGGAAGTCAATACCAAAATGGCTTTCGTTACTGCCGGTATGGGTGGTGGAACCGGAACTGGAGGTGCTCCTATCATTGCCAAGATTTGCAAGGACATGGGTATCCTGACAGTCGGAATTGTTACTACTCCTTTTTCCTATGAGGGAAAGAAAAGAGCCTTGTTTGCCGAAGCAGGTATCAAAGAACTGAAATCCCAAGTGGATACATTGCTGGTGATCAGCAATGACAAATTGAGACATCAGTTTGGAAACCTCACCATGAGCGCTGCTTTGTCAACTGCCGATAATGTCTTGTCTACAGCTGCAAAATGCATTACTGATGTGATCAATACAACCGGGCAAATCAATGTCGACTTCGCGGATGTTTGCACAGTGATGAGAAATGGGGGTGTAGCCATTCTTGGAAGTGCCAGGGCCAAAGGAGAGGACAGGGCACAAATGGCCATCGAGCAGGCACTGAATTCACCATTGCTGAACGACAACGATATCCGTGGTGCCAAGTGGGTATTGATCAACATCAATTCCCGAGCCGGTGAAACCGAGTTTACCATGGATGAAGTAGAAACCATCCAGCAATACTTGCTTACACAGGCTGGTCCGGATGCAGATGTGATACTTGGATTGGGATATGACGACTCTTTGGGGGATGAGATCAGCATAACCATCATCGCTACAGGGTTTGAGCAAAAATCACCCTTTGGAGAGAAGCCTGAAGCCAAGCAAGAGGAAGTAAAGGATGAGAGGATCATGTTCACACTGGATATCAATCCTCAGCCAAAGCCTGAAATAGTTTCCCTGTTGCCAGTGGAAGAAAAGAAGGTAGTGGAAGAAACTTCGGTAGTGGAAGAAAAGCCTGTTCAAATCCTGATAGAAGAGCCAGTTCAAGCCCTTGTGGAAGAGTCAGTTCACACCCCGGTTGAGGAGCCTGCTCAAACCCTGGTAGAAGAGCCAGTTACCGTTTCTCTAGAGACTGTTCAGGAGACCCTCATTGAAATGCCAGTTCTGGTGGAAGAGAAAGAGGAGATTGCTGCAGAACAATTGGAAGAAGAGCCAGCGGTTGAAGAGGTTGTTGAAATGGAAGCGGAAAAGCCCATCATCTTTGAACTGGATCTCGGAATAGTTGATCAGGAAGAAGAGGCTGCAGCAATGGAATTGCCATCTTTTCCAGCGGTAACAGAAGAAGTGAAAGCTGTTCAACAGGAGGTTGTTGCCGAAACAGAAAAGCCCATAACAACCCCAACAGGATTTTTGGTGAAACCTGCCATGATCTACGTTGAAGAGTCCAAAGAAGAAGCTTCCCTTGAGCTGGTGACCAAAGAAGAAATGGCTCCTGTTTCAATGGTTGAGGAATTGAAAGAAGAAGCTTCCCTTGATCTGGTGACCCAAGAGGAAATAGCTCATATTTCTATGGTAGAGGAAAAACCGGTAGAACCCATTGCTGAGATCCGCACAGCGCAAGTCGAAGCCGATAGTTCTTTGCCGGAATCCATTGAGTTGGTTTATCATGAAGAGGAGATAAAGGATTTCACTCCAGCAGTAGAGGAACCTGTATTTGAAGCACCTTTGATCGATACGCCACCTGTTTTTGATGAAGCAGGCGCTCAAAAGGCAAGGGCTGCAGAACGTCTTCAGAAATTGAGAAATCTCTCTTTTAATTTCAACTCATCTGATGCCAGCAGTGAATATGAAAATATCCCTGCCTATGTGAGGCATAATCTTCAGGTCCACAATACTACCCTGGCTTCAGTAGAAAAGTTCTACAGCAGTTATGCAGTGGGCACCGACGAAAACAATGTGGCTCAGATCAGCACCATCAATACCTTCCTGGAGGGAAAGAAACCTGACTGATCAAAAACCGCACCGTACCATACCAACCCCGATTGATCCGTCGGGGTTTTTTTTATTGTAATTTTGTCAAAATCTTTACCCATGCCCACAGTAATGATCACAGGAGGAACCGGTATGATCGGTACAGCATTGAGCCGTCACCTGTTGCAGCAGGGATATGATGTGATCATCCTTTCCCGCAATCCGCTGGAAACCGCATCGGTTTACAAATCGGGTGAGCAGGAGAACAGTTTTCGTCCCAGTGGCAAGATCTTTTACGCAAAATGGGATACGGATAAAATGACCATCGATCCTCAGGCCATGGCACAGGCGGATCATATTGTTCATCTTGCAGGTGAAGGAGTGGCAAAGAAAAGGTGGACAAAAAAGCGAAAAGAAGAGATCCGATTGAGCAGGACCAAATCCAGTGAATGCCTTTTCAAATGTTTGTCGGAACAACCCAATAAAGTTCGCTCTGTTATCTCTGCATCAGCGATTGGTTGGTATGGGCCTGATAACGGAACACCCTTCACAGAAGATGATCCTGCCGCTACGGATTTTTTGGGAAGTACCTGTAAGGCTTGGGAAGACAGCATAGAAAAGATAAAAGTATTGAACAAGCGGTTGGTCAAGTTTCGTTTGGGGATTGCCTTGAGCAATGAAGGCGGAGCCTTGGTGGAGTTCAAGAAACCCGTACGTGCAGGTGTGGCGGCTATCCTGGGATCAGGTGAACAGATCGTAAGTTGGATCCACATCGATGATCTTTGCAGGGCATTCATCCATGCCATAGAGACACCTGAGATGTCGGGCGTTTACAACTTGGTGGCACCCCATCCCACTTCCAACAAAAATCTGACCTTGGGAATTGCCCATTCCATGAATGGCAATCTTTTCGTGCCCATGCATGTTCCTTCTTTTCTATTAAAGTTGATCATGGGGGAAATGAGCATTGAGGTATTGAAAAGTACGACCGTTGACAGCTCAAAGCTTCAACAATCGGGCTTCAATTTTATCTATACCAACATAGGTGCAGCCCTCAAGCAACTGGTAGGTTAGTGGTGAAGGATGGTCGCATCCGATGATATGTCCAAGGTATACTGTTGCCCGATGACTACTGCCAGGTTTTCTTTTTCATGACTGATCGGAAAGCCAAATGCCTTGGGGTAGTTGTATTCCCTTACATGTTCCAAGATGAT
>RFVQ01000152.1 GCA_009922495.1 Chitinophagia bacterium | reverse complement strand
CCCTTCCCGTGGCTGACACTAAGCCTTCATCTGTGCCTGAGCCCAAGTCAAACATTGGGATTCAAGCAAAAGAGACGGCACCGGCATCCAAGCCAAAAATGGACCTACCGGTGGTGGTTGGACAATTTTCTGCTCTTTTTGAGCAACAATCCAAAGAAGGTAAACAACAAAAAATAGAAAATCCCGTTTATGGGGTGTTCAAAAGTACCAGTGGCTGGCAGGATGGTAAGTATTATGTTCTTTTGAACAATGTGGTTCCGGGAACAATTGTAAAGATCCTTTCCAAGACAACCAGCAAACAGTTGTTTGCCAAAGTATTGGGGGCTGTGCCGGCAGGAAAGGAAAGTGAGGGAATGGTGATGCGGATGAGCAATGCCACACAGGCGGCTCTTGGTTTAACAGAGGGGAGTACTGGCAATGTGGAGGTATACTGGTATAATTAGCCTGTAATCGATACCATGTCATCTACTAGAAAATTCATGGCGACTCCCAGTTTGAGTCCCTACACTGGCCCCTGGAACAAAACAGTGGTTCGACATCTGCTTCGCAGAACCCTATTTGGTGCAAAACGTTCTGACATTTCTTTTTTTCAATCTTTGGGATTGTCTCGCTCTATCAGCCAATTGCTGGATGATTCCCTTCCACTGCCCCTTCCTCCGGTAAAAGAATACAATTCCAGTTCAGCGGCAGTCCCCGATACCACCATTCTTGCCGGGGAAACCTGGGTGAACAATGTGAACAATGATGGAACGGTAGCGTCCCTAAGAAGGGCTTCTTTTAAAAAATGGTGGATAGGTGCCATGATACAGCAGGACAGAAGCCTTCGGGAAAAAATGACCCTTTTCTGGCACAATCATTTTTCCACGGAAACCAATGATGTGGGCAATGCCCAATATGTATACAAGCACCACGATTTGTTGAGAAAGCAGGCCCTGGGAAACTTCAAGCAACTGCTCAAGGCTGTTACGCTGGATCCGGCCATGTTGGTTTACTTGAATGGGCAAAATAACATCAAGACCGCACCGGATGAAAACTATGCAAGGGAAATCCAGGAGCTTTTTGCCATCGGCAAGGGACCCGGTGCCAAGTTCACCGAAGAGGATGTAAAGACAGCAGCCAAATTGCTGACAGGTTGGAGGAACAATGCCAATACGGTTTCTTCTTATTTCGATGTTACGCGCCATGACACCAACAACAAACAGTTCTCTTCTTTTTACGGAAATAAACTCATCGCAGGCAAAACGGGTGCCACTGCTGGGGACCTGGAATTAAATGAGTTTCTGGACATGCTGTTGTCCACTGATGAAGCTGCATTGTTCCTCTGCAGGAGATTGTACGTCTGGTTTGTTTATTACCAGATCACACCGGAAGTGGAAGCCAATATCATTGTCCCCTTGGCTGCAACCATGCGTTCTTCCAATTATGAGATCAAACCGGTATTGCAAAAATTGCTTTCCAGTGAACATTTTTTTGACAGCATGAACATGGGATGTCAGATAAAGAGTCCGGTTGATATGCTGGTGGGAATGATGAGGGAATTTGAAGTAAAATTCGCAACCGCTGATCAGTATGCAACCAATTATGGGTTATGGAACCTGCATGTTAGTTATTTGAACAACCTGCAGCAGAACATTGGGGATCCTCCTGATGTGAGTGGATGGAAAGCTTATTATCAGGAACCAGGATTTTATGAATATTGGATCAATACGGATACCCTGCCCAAAAGGATTCAATACCTTGACTACCTGGTAACCACAGGGTATACTTTCAACGCATTCAAAATGGTGGTGGATACCATCGCTTACGCAAAAACTTTTTCAACTCCCGGTGATCCCAATCTCCTCATCGATGAGATGGCAGAGCATCTCCTGGGGGTGACCATTTCCGCCACACACAAAGCGCAGCTGAAAAGGGATATTTTATTATCCGGACAAAATCAGGATTATTACTGGACAAATGCTTGGGATACCTATTTGTTGAGTCCTGCTAATACGGCAAATACGAAATATGTTACAACGGCCTTGGTCAACCTCGTCAAATATTTTGTAGACCTGCCAGAATATCAACTTTGTTAAACCGATCCCATGCAAAGAAGAAAGTTTCTTAAAGGATATTTGCCAGCCGGAATGATGATCCCTTCGTTTGTCAATGGGATGGGATTTCGTGCCTTTGAGTCGGGACATGCTTTTCTCAACAACATGTTGCTGCCGGCAGGCGACAATGATAGGGTGTTTGTTGTGATTCAACTGAATGGAGGCAATGATGGCCTGAATACTGTCATTCCCCTTGATCAGTTCAGCAAATACGTGAATGCCCGAAAGAATATCTACATCGATGAACAAAAGGTCCTGAAGTTAAATGGCGTGAACAATGTTGGATTGCATCCCGCCATGACAGGCATGAGAGATTTGTACAATGAAGGCAAACTGCACATTGTACAATCGGTCGGGTACCCACAGCCCAATTTTTCTCATTTCAGGGCCACTGATATTTGGATGAGTGCATCCAACAGCAACCAGTTTTTGAATACGGGTTGGTTGGGAAGATTTCTGGATGAGATCTATCCCGGTTTCCCTTCTGGTTATCCCAGTGCATCCATGCCTGACCCCTTGGCCATTCAAATCGGCTCCGTCACCTCGCTAACATTGCAGGGGCCTTTGCAGCCGATGGGCATGAGCATCTCCAATCCTTCTTCGTTTTACAGTTTTGTAAACAACCAGGTTGATGCTGCTCCCAATACGTATGCAGGAAAAGAATTGACATTCGTCAGAGAGATGTCCAGACAGACACAGAAATTTGGGGATGTTATCAAAACAGCTAATGCAAAAGTAACAGCACAGTCTCCTTATCCAACAGGCAACTCACTTGCAGATCAATTGAAGATTGTTGCAAGACTGATCAAGGGAGGTCTCAAGACAAAAATATACATGGTCAATTATGGCGGGTTTGATACGCATTCCAATCAAATCACCACGGGCGACAATTCAACCGGAACCCATGCCAGGCTTTTGGGAAGTGTAAGTGCAGCCATCAAGGCATTCATGGATGACCTCAAGTTCCTGGGTGTTGAAGAAAGAGTGGTGGGCATGACTTTTTCTGAATTTGGAAGAAGGATTTTGAGCAATGCTTCTTACGGTACGGATCATGGTGCAGCCGCTCCCTTGTTTGTTTTTGGGGCCAAGGTGCAGGCGGGTGTGACCGGATCAACCCCATTGATTCCTGCCAATGCAACTGTGGGCGACAATGTACCTTACCAATATGATTTCAGGAGTGTATATGCCAGTATTTTATCCAATTGGCTCTGTGTGGATGCCGCTACGCTGAACAAAGTCATGTTGAAGAATTTCCAGGACCTGCCTTTGACCAAAATGGGTACCTGTTCGATCTTAAATCCCGTGGGAAATCCTGATCAGCTGGTGGTGGCATATCCCAATCCTTTTCACAAGAACCTGACGGTTCAATTCAAAACTGCCGGGGGGCATACCTTGGTGCAGGTGTTGGATGGAGCGGGTAGATTGGTAAAGATTTTGGTTGACCGCGATTTCACAGCCGGTACTTTCAGGATCGATTTTGATGGTCAGCACCTCCCAGCCGGCATCTATTATATTCGTTTGCAAAATCAGGTCATTCAACAGGTTAAATCAGTTGTCAAGGTGTAATTTGCACCCAACTGAACTTGGATGCATGGAATGGAAACTGCTACAATCTGAATATCTCTTCAAGGATCTATGGTTCACCGTCAGAAAGGATAGTTGTGTAAAGCCTGATGGAACCAGGGTTGAGCCTTATTATGTTTATGAGTTTCCTGAGTGGGTGACTGCTGTGGCAATTACCCGGGACGGGCAGTTCATTTTCGAAAAACAATACCGTCATGCAGCGGGATTGACCATGATGGAAATACCAGGAGGATGTGTTGATCCGGAGGATGACTCTCTGTCCACTGCTGTTGCGAGGGAGTTAAGGGAGGAAACGGGTTATGCATTTGATTCGATTGAATACCTGGGCAAGACCTCTGCCAATCCTTCTACCCACAACAATTGGATGCATTTCTTTCTTGCCCGGGGAGGGCATAAAATTGCTGAACAGCAACTGGATCCCAACGAAGACATTGAGGTTCATCTTTTGACCATCGCGGAAGTAAAGGAACTGTTGCGCAAACGAGAAATCTTGCAGAGCATGCATGCTACTGCCCTGTTTTATGCACTTGAACGTTTGGGGGAATTAAAATATTAACAAAATTGACTGCGGTCAACTTCGCCAACAACGAAGATGCTACCACAGACAATGATCAGGTCATCCTCCTCTGCCATGCTGCTGATGGCATGCAATGCCTCATTGACATTGGCATAGCAAGATCCCCTTAGTCCCTTGGACATGGCTGCTTTGGCAAGATCATGGGTGTCCATTGCCCTTGGCAGGTCTGCTCTTGTAAATCCATAGTTGGCGTCAACAGGCAATAGTGCAAGAATGCCCTCCACGTCCTTGTCATTGGACATCCCCAATATGATATGAAGATTTTTGTAGGGAGTCATTTTGATCTGTTCACAAAGCTTTTGGATCCCTGCAGGATTATGGGCAACATCCAGGATGACAGCCGGCTTTTGGCTAATGAACTCCCATCTGCCATGCAGCCCTGTATTGATGATCACCTGTAAAAATCCATTCTGTACTGCCGCTTCTTCAATGTCAATACCCAATCCCCTCATTTTTTCTATTGCAGCGATAACGGTAGCTGTATTTTCTGTCTGATAAATACCCGAAAGGGGGGTGCTCAGTTTCTTGCGCTGGGAGGTGGATGTTTCGGTTGTTTCAATGGTGATACAACCATCTTCCATCGAAACAACCTTGGTCTCAATAGCGTCTTCTGCAAAAAGCAAAGGCGCATTGAATTGTTTGGCAAACTGCTCAAAAACAGGCGATGTTGCCATGTCTTTTTTGCCAATCACAACCGGAGTGTTTGCTTTGATGATCCCGGCCTTCTCTGATGCAATTTTTTCCAATGTATTACCCAATATTGCCATATGGTCGAATCCGATATTGGTGATGATGGAAATCAAAGGATTGATCACATTGGTACTATCCAGTCTGCCGCCCATTCCGG
>RFVQ01000151.1 GCA_009922495.1 Chitinophagia bacterium | reverse complement strand
AGGCAGGTAAGGAAAAGACTGAGAAAAAGGGAGCGCATGCTGTTGGGTTGAAGGGGTTATGAAAGCTTATGAATAGACCCGGAGGATATTCCCGGTCAGGGATGTTTTGTATTGGGTCAGTCCCCTTGGTGTAGGTCCGGATACCCTTTCTCCCGTGGAAGTGAATACCGAATTGTGCGCGGTGCAAGGTGTTTTTAGCGATGCATAGGCAGGAGTGCTGAGGTCCAATTGGAGATCTACGTTGGAAGGTGCTGCGCTGCTCTTGGAACAGGCCTGCAGGCATGCTGCGGCGAACAATCCTGCTCCTCCAATACCAATCTGGGATAAAAACTCTTTTCTGTCCATATTGTGGGGTTTTCTCTTGGACCAAAGGTAGGCCCAAAGGCTTACTAATGAAATGTTAATGGGTTACTTTCCACGCTCAATTGTATAAATGTGTATAAAATACATGAATTATGTTGCAGAAGACCTATTACAAGACCAAAGATTATTGCAAAGTGAAATTCAGTTTCAAGCCTGAACTGGCCGAGACTGTTGAAATATTGGGATTGAACAGCGATTGGCAGAATGCCATCATCATGAGCAAGAAAAAAGATGGCAGTTTCAGTGCAGAAGTAAACCTTCCCAAATCGTCCCAACACGAATTCAAATACCGGGTAGACAACAGCCTTTGGGCCAACGATCCTGAAGCGGATACGGAGGTTCCCAATGTATTTGGTGGGAGCAACAGTGTAGTGGTTATTTAAGGCATTTCTGCCCCCTTTTAACAGGGTTCTTTGCTATTTTTTTCCGATATTTGCCTTCCTCGTTGAAATCATTTAACCCTTTCTCAAATACATTGGAAAATGAGCAATAAACCAACAACCCTGTTTGACAAGGTTTGGGATGCACATGTTATCAGAAGCATTGCGGATGGTCCGGATGTGTTGCTGATCGACCGCCACTTTATTCACGAAGTGACCAGTCCCGTTGCCTTCCTGGGTCTCAAAAACCGGAACCTTTCCGTCATGTTCCCTGACCGGACTTTTGCAACGGCGGATCACAATACACCTACCATCAACCAGCACCTACCCGTTGCTGACCCCCTTTCTGCCAATCAGCTCAAGGCTTTGGAAGAAAATAGCCAACAGTATGGCATTTCCCATTGGGGTCTGGGCAATCCGAAGAATGGTATCGTGCATGTGGTAGGTCCCGAAAATGGCATCACCTTGCCTGGCATGACCATTGTTTGCGGTGATTCCCATACTTCCACCCATGGTGCCTTTGGCTGCATTGCTTTTGGCATTGGAACCTCTGAAGTGGAAATGGTGCTTTCTTCCCAATGCATCATGCAACCGAAGGCCAAGAAAATGCGCATCAATGTCAATGGTAACCTGCACAAAGGCGTTACCCCCAAAGATGTAGTGCTCTATATCATTTCCAAACTGACCGCTGCAGGGGCTACCGGTTATTTCGTGGAGTATGCCGGTTCTGTTTTTGAGAACATGAGCATGGAAGGAAGGATGACAGTCTGCAACATGAGCATTGAGATGGGTGCAAGGGGTGGCATGATCGCAGCGGATGAAACCACTTTCAATTATATCAAAGGAAGAGAGAAAGCTCCAAAGGGACAGGCATGGGATGATGCGCTTGCTTATTGGAAAACCCTGAAAACCGATGAGGGTGCTGCCTTTGACAAGGAATATCATTTTGATGGTGCTGATATTGAACCCATGATCACCTATGGTACCAATCCCGGTATGGGAATGGGCATCACTGCCTTGATCCCTTCTGCTGAAGATATCGATGCAGGCAAGGCCAGCTTCGCAAAATCCCTGCAGTACATGGGCTTCGAGGAAAATGAACCCATGCTGGGCAAGAAGATCGATTATGTTTTCATCGGTAGTTGTACCAATGGCCGTATTGAAGACTTCCGTGCCTTTGCATCGATCGTAAAGGGAAGGAAGAAAGCGGATAACGTCACCGCCTGGATCGTACCGGGTTCTCATGTTGTTGAACACCAGATCCGTGAAGAAGGCATTTATGATATCCTGGTGGAAGCCGGTTTCCAGCTTCGTCAGCCTGGATGTTCTGCTTGTCTGGCGATGAACGACGACAAGATACCTGCGGGCAAGTATGCCGTCAGCACCAGCAACAGAAACTTTGAAGGACGCCAGGGTCCCGGTGCCAGAACATTGCTGGCAAGCCCCCTTGTTGCTGCCGCTGCCGCAGTTACCGGTGAAGTAACCGATCCCCGAACATTGATGAATTAAAGAAAACGAAATGGCTTACGATAAATTTACGGTATTGAAGAGCAGGGCAGTGCCCCTTCCCATTGAGAATGTCGACACCGACCAGATCATCCCTGCCCGCTTTTTGAAAGCAACCAAACGCGAAGGGTTTGGCGACAATTTGTTCCGCGATTGGCGATACAACAACGACGATACACCCAAGCAGGATTTTGTATTGAACAATGCTATTTACAGTGGAAAGATATTGGTGGGAGGAAAGAATTTCGGCAGCGGAAGCAGTCGAGAGCATGCTGCCTGGGCCATCTACGATTATGGGTTCCGCTGTGTGGTGTCCAGTTTTTTTGCAGACATCTTCAAGAACAATTCCATGAACATTGGCATTCTTCCGGTTACTGTATCGGAAGGATTCCTGGAGAAAATATTCAGGGCCATCGAAGCCGATCCTCAAACGGAACTGGAAGTCAACCTTCCCGAGCAAAAGATCAGTTTGCTGGCAACAGGCGAGCATGAGTCTTTTGATATCAATGGTTACAAGAAACACAACCTCATCAATGGTTTTGATGACATCGATTACCTGCAGGACATGAAGCATGAGATCATGGACTTTGCACAAAAGAGCCGTTACTGATCATCCGTAACGCATCATGAGCCATGCCCAAGTCAATCCGCTATATTGAGATCATGGACACCACCCTCAGGGATGGTGAGCAGACCAGTGGTGTTTCCTTTTCAGCTTCAGAAAAACTCACCATTGCTCAGTTGTTGCTCACGGAGATCAAGGTGGACAGGATTGAAATTGCTTCTGCGCGGGTTTCTGAAGGGGAGTTTGAAGCCGTGAAGAAGATCACGCGCTGGGCGAAAGCGAAGGGACTGCTCAACCGAGTTGAAGTGCTCACTTTTGTAGATGGTACCATCTCCATCGATTGGATGAGCAAGGCCGGAGCCAAGGTCATGAACCTTTTGACCAAAGGCTCGCTCAATCACCTTACCCATCAACTCAAAAAAACGCCTCAGCAACATTTCAAAGAAATAGCACAGGTTTTTGCGCTTGCCAAGAAGAAAGGCATTGAATGCAATGTCTACTTGGAGGACTGGAGCAATGGCATGCGCAACTCACCAGATTATGTATTCCAGTACCTCGATTTCCTGGCAACCCAACCCGTCAAGCGGGTGATGCTGCCAGATACACTCGGTATCCTGGAGCCGCACGAAGTAGCGGATTTTATTGGACAGATCATCCCCCGCTATCCTAACATGCATTTTGATTTTCATGGCCACAATGATTATGACCTGGGAACTGCCAATGTGTTGGAAGCCGTGAGAGCGGGTGTGCAGGGTATTCACCTTACTGTGAATGGCATGGGGGAAAGGGCGGGCAATGCGCCGCTGGCCAGTGCCGTAGCGGTATTGCATGATTTCATGCCCAAGGTGAAGACCGGAGTGGTGGAAAAATCACTCTACCAGGTGAGCAAGCTGGTGGAAACCTTTTCCGGATTCAGGGTACCCGTGAACAAGCCTGTGGTGGGAGAAAATGTTTTCACCCAAACAGCGGGTATTCATGCTGATGGCGACAAGAAGAACAATTTGTACTACAATGATCTGATGCCCGAACGATTCGGTCGTCAGCGAAAATATGCCTTGGGCAAGACCAGCGGCAAATCAAATATTGAAAACAATCTTGCACAATTGGGCATTGAATTGCCCGACGCAGATCTCAAGAAAGTGACCCAGCGGATCATTGAACTCGGTGACAAAAAAGAAGTGGTCACACAGTCGGATCTGCCCTATATCATTTCCGATGTACTCGACAGCAGCTCCATTGACGACAAAGTGAAGATCGGCAATTATGTGCTCACCCATTCCAAGGATCTCAGGCCTTCGGTAACACTGCAGATCAGTATTGAGGGAGAGACATTTGAAGAGCATGCGCAGGGCGACGGACAGTATGATGCCTTCATGATTGCACTGCACAATATTTACAAAAAGAAAAAGCGGCAGCTGCCCATGCTCACGGATTATGCCGTTCGAATACCGCCGGGAGGCAAGAGTGATGCACTTTGCGAAACCATCATCACCTGGGATCTGAAGGGCAGGGAGTTCAAGACAAGGGGATTGGACAGTGACCAGACCGTTGCTGCCATCAAGGCCACTGAAAAAATGCTCAACTTAATATAGCAGAATCAACATGACAAAGAACATTCTCATTGTGCCGGGCGATGGCATTGGACAGGAAGTGACAGCAGCAGGAAAAAAAGTACTCGATAGGATTGCAGAAAAATTCGGACATGCGTTTCATTACGATGAAGCCCTGATCGGACATGTGGCCATTGAAGCCACAGGATCACCCTTGCCAGATGAGACATTGGCCAAGATGAAAGCCTCCGATGCGATTCTTTTTGGTGCCGTGGGTCATCCCAAGTATGACAATGACCCTACTGCCAAAGTGAGACCAGAGCAGGGTTTGCTGAAGATGAGAAAAGAACTGGGATTGTACGCCAATCTTCGTCCCATCAAATTATTCGATGAACTGCTGGAAGCTTCCAGCATCAAGCCCGAGATATTGAGGGGTGCTGATATTCTTTTCTTCCGTGAACTCACCGGCGATATTTATTTTGGTGAGAAGGGGAGGAAGGATGATGGCAATACTGCCTATGACATTGCTCAGTACAGTCGCTATGAAGTGGAGCGCATCGCCCGCAAGGCATTTGATGCTGCCCGCACCAGAAGGAAAAAACTTTGTTCGGTGGACAAGGCCAATGTGATCGAGACCAGCAGGCTTTGGAGAGAAGTGGTACAGAAGATTGCATTGGAATATCCGGATGTGGAGCTGGAACACCAGTTCGTAGATGCGGCAGCCATGTTGCTGATCAAGGATCCTCGGAGGTTTGA
>RFVQ01000016.1 GCA_009922495.1 Chitinophagia bacterium | reverse complement strand
AATGGCATCTGTTTCTGTACCGGTTCTTTGGGAGCCAATCCGAACAACGACCTCCCTACCATGGCCAAGAAACTGGGTACCCGCATTCACTTCACGCACCTGCGCAATACCAAGAGGGATGCACAGGGCAATTTCTTTGAAGACGATCATCTTGCCGGTGATACTGACATGTATGCTGTTTTGAAGGAACTGCTGAAAATTCAACAGGAAGTGCCGCACCCAATCTCCTTTAGGCCTGATCATGGTCACCAAATGATTGATGACCTCAAGAAAGTCACGAACCCCGGATATTCCTGCATTGGCAGGTTGCGTGGACTCGCCGAGATCCGTGGATTGCAGATGGGAATTCTGAGGAGTGGGATTTGATCAATGGGGATAAGGGACAAGGAACAATTGTGAAGGGTCGAGGGACAATTGACAATGGACGGGCGTGATGCAACAACTGTAAGTTTCGATTTTAAATTTTAAATAATGAGTTATCAGGAATTGTTTTCATTAAAGGGTAAGGTCATCATCGTCACCGGTGGTACAGGAATTTTGGGAAAGGCCTTCATCGATGGAATCATCGATTTTGGCGGAACCGCTGTGATCGTGGGTCGCAATGAAGAAGAAGGAACAAAGCGCGCCGATGCCATCAATGCAGCGGGAGGCAAGGCGCTTTTCATCAAAGCCAATGTGCTGGACGAAAGGGATATTGAACACGTGCGGGATACCACACTGGCCGCCTTTGGCAGGATCGATGGACTGGTGAATGGCGCAGGTGGCAACATGCCACAAGGCGTCATCATGCCCGACAAAGATGTGTTTGACATGAACATCGAGGGATTGAAGAATGTGCTCGACCTCAACCTTTATGGCACCATCATCCCCACCAAAGTAATTGGTGCGGTCATGGCCAAACAGGAAAACGGCGGCAGCATCATCAACATATCTTCTGTGAGTTCCAAACAGGTGATCACCCGTGTATTGGGCTATAGCATTGGTAAAGCGGGTGTGGATTGTTTCACCAAATGGATGGCAGTAGAAACGGCCAAGCGTCATGGTGATAAGATCCGTGTCAATTCCATCATGCCTGGATTTTTCCTGACCGAGCAAAACAGAACCTTGCTGACCAACCCAGATGGATCCTATACAGAAAGAGGCAACCTGGTGGTAAAGAAAACGCCGGTCAACCGCATGGGCCATCCGAGCGAACTGATCGGTGCTCTGGTCTATTTGCTGAGCGATGCCTCCAAGTTTGTCAATGGAACCGATATACAGGTAGACGGGGGATTTGTTGCATTCGGTGGCGTGTAAACCACCCTATCCATCTGTAACATTATTTACTCAATTTATTGAATTTCAAACAATTAAAATGCACATATGAAGTTAAAGTTCACTTTAGTTAGCTTGATGCTTGCCACCCTTGCATGGAGCCAGAAAGCACCCAGCGACTGGGTATCCCTGTTCAACGGAAAGGACCTGACAGGTTTCAAACAATTGAATGGAAAAGCGCCTTACAAGGTTGTCAACGGTGAGATCGTGGGTACCACCAAATTTGGTGAGCCCAATTCATTTCTTGCCACCGAAAAACTCTACGGAGATTTTGTATTGGAGCTGGACCTCAAAATGTTTGCCAACATGAACTCCGGTGTTCAATTCAGAAGCATCACCGGTGGCGGCGATGCCAAGATCCCGGATCGTGTTCGCGGCTATCAGGCAGAAGTAGATCCCTCTCCCCGTGCCTGGAGCGGAGGCATCTATGATGAAGCCAGAAGAGGATGGCTCTATTCATTGGAGAACAATCCAGCTGCCCAAAAGGCATTCAAGCCTACCGACTGGAATCATTACAAGATCGAATGCATTGGCAACAACATCCGCACCTGGATCAATGGCGTTCCCTGTGCCTACGTGATCGATGACATGACACCCGAGGGATTCATTGCCTTGCAAGTGCATGCCATCCAGAACAAAGACGATGAAGGCAAAGAGATCCACTGGAAGAACATCCGTATCAAAACAAAGAACCTAAAACCTTCTCCTTCTGACAACATTTTTGTCATCAACCTGCTCAAGAACAACTTGTCTGAGGAAGAGAAAAGGCAGGGCTATTCCTTGTTATGGGATGGCAATTCTTCTGCAGGCTGGCTCTCCGCCAACCTCTCTCCTTTCCCAGCCGGTGGATGGAACATTGAAAATGGTGAACTCAGCATCCGCAATGCCCCGGAAGCCGGAACCAGGAATGATGGTGGTGACATTGTAACAGAAAAAGAATTTGCAGCCTTTGACCTGCAGTTTGAATTCAAATTGACAGACAGTGCCAACTCCGGACTCAAGTACTATATCGTTGCCAGTCCTGATAAAAAAGCCGGTGTTGGACCCGAATACCAAATCCTGGATGATGGCAAGCATCCTGATGCCAAGATGGGTGCCGGCGGCAACAGAACCATGGCATCCTTGTATGACCTGATCCCTGCGGCTCCCAGCCTGGATCCCAAGGCATCCCGCAGAGACCGCATCCCCATTGGCGAATGGAACAGGGGAAGGATCATTGCCTATCCCAATGGCAAGATCGAGCATTGGTTGAATGGCTGGAAGATGGTGGAATACCAGAGAGGAACGCCCATCTTCAACGCACTGGTAGCCAGAAGCAAATTTGCCAAAGAGGCGAATTTCGGCATGGCTCCTAAAGGAAGAATCCTTTTGCAGGACCATGGAGATAAAGTATCTTTCAGAAGCATCAAAATAAAAGCACTTTAACATGACACAACGCAGAACCTTCATCAAGACATCGGTGCAGGCAGCAGGTGCCACAGCGCTTGCTTCCATGGGCTTCACCGCAAAATCCTATGGCAACATCCTGGGCGCCAATGATCGTGTGCGCGTGGGGGTGGTAGGATTTTCAGACCGCCATCGCCAATCGCATATCCCTGCCTTCATGCAGCACTACAAAGAATTGAACTTTGACATTGTTGCCGTTTCTGATATCTGGAAACTGCGCCGCGAAGAAGGTGTTTCTTTCCTCAAGGACAAGATGCAGCATGATATCATCGGATGCAAAAACAACGATGAGCTCTATTCATTAAAAGATATCGATGCGGTGTTCATTTCTACCGCCGACTTCCAGCATGCCCTTCATACCATTGAAGCACTGAAGGCGAACAAGGATATCTATTGTGAGAAGCCTTTTGCTGAAACCATGGAAGACAACCGTGCTGCCTTGAAAGCTGCGAAAGCATCTGACCGCATCATCCAGATCGGTTCTCAGAGAAGGTCCGGCCCCAATTACCATGCCGCAGAAAAGTTCATCAAGTCCGGACAGTTCGGAGACATCACCATGGTAGAATTGACCTGGAATGTGAACCAGCCCGGCAGGTGGAGAAGACCTGACCTGGTGGCCAAATGCCGCGAGGAGGACCTGGATTGGAAACGTTACCTGATGAACAGGCCTTTTGAGAAATTTGATCCCCGTAAATACCTTGAGTATCGCCTCTTCTGGCCTTATTCTTCCGGAATGCCCGGTCAGTGGATGAGCCACCAGATCGATACGGTGCATTGGTTCACAGGACTCTCCCATCCCCGCAGTGTCGTTGCCAATGGTGGCGTCTACCAGTGGAAAGATGGTCGCAGGAACTGGGATACAACCACAGCTGTATTTGATTATGGACCCGCTGATGACCTCTCCAAAGGATTCCAGGTGGTCTTCATGTCGAGGATGCACAATGGCGACGACAATGCCAGTGAGGTTTATTACAGTGTGGGGGGTGAACTGAACCTGATCACCAACAAGGTCTCTCCCAAAGGCGGACTCACCGAAAGGTTTGCCAAGCCAATGAAGATGAAACCCTTCTTGCTGCCTGAACTGAATTTAACAGACAACGCTATCAAGGTTGAGACAGGCGCCAATACAGGGGGTGATCCCTTGACCTCCGCCCATGTTCGCAACTGGATGGAATGTATCCGCAGCCGCAAGCAAACCAATGCCCCGGTGGAAGCAGGCTATACCCATTCCATTGCCACCATCATGTCGAATGCTGCGGCAAGAACAGGGGAAAAAGTAACATTTGACGAAAAGACACAAGAGGTAATGGCCGGTGGAAAAGTCTTCAAATACTAAACCCATTTCATCCGAATGGATGACGGCGGCCGCCTTGGTGGCCGCCAATTTTTTTTATGGAACCAACGTGATCGCGGTCAAACAGATCGCGCCCCATCATATCCATGCACTGGGTCTGTCCTTCTCTCGCATTTTTTTTACTGCCTGCATCCTCTTGCTGCTTTCTTTCTTCCATAAAAAAAGAGAGAAGATTGAGCGGAAAGACTATGGCCTGCTTGTGATAGCAGGGCTTCTGGGCGTGACGCTGAATCAAACTTTTTCCATCATTGGTATTTCCAGCACGAACCCAATTCACTCTTCGTTGCTGATCATGTCAACCCCCATCATTGTGTCGGTATTGGCAGCTATCTTTCTCAAGGAGGGCTTTGGCGGCAACAAGATCATGGGGTTGTTGTTGGGACTCATAGGCGCTTTTCTCCTGATCAGGAACCGTGAAATTTCTCCATCTGCCCATCCTGCCAGTTTGTTCGGCGATGGCATGATCCTGGCGGGTTCCCTCTGCTACTCCAGCTACCTGATCATGATCAGAAGGATCTCCCAAAAATATTCACCCATCACGATCCTGCGCTTCGTCTTCCTTTTTGGCGCCCTGTTCAGCATCCCCATCAGCCTGCAAAGTTTTGCTCAAGCAAACTGGCAGGCATTTGAGGGATGGGACTGGTTTTCAATATTTTATATCGTTGTATTGGGGACACTGGGAGCCAACCTGATGATGAACTGGGGCGTGCAACAATGGGGACCTTCCAAGACAGGAATGTTCGTTTATTTCCAGCCCCTTTTTGGAACGCTGGGCGCCATCTTGTTGATGGGAGAATTCTTTAGCCTGACAACAGCTGTTGCCGGTATGCTGATCATCGGTGGCGTCTGGATCAGTTCCCTGAAACGGAAGGAATGATCTTCTCGGCTCTCATCCATTTAACCAGATCATCTGTCCATTTTCGATCAGAAGTCTTGTTGACAAGACCAAATCCATGCCCTCCTTTATCATAAACGACCAAGGCTGCTGACACCCCGTTCTTTTGAAGGGCTTCCTGGTATTGAAGGGAATTCTCGATCGGTACTGCCTTGTCGTCTTGTGCATGCACCAAAAAGGCCGGTGGCGTTTGTGCATTCACCTGCAGGTGATTAGAATAATAATTGATCAATGCTGCTGTGGTATCCGGACTCAATAAATTGTTCCTGGATCCCAGGTGCGCATATTTACCAAAACTGATCACCGGATAGATCAGCACCTGAAAGTCAGGTCTCAGGGATGTTTTTCCCTTGAATGGATTTTTTGGATCATTGTAATGCACAGCAAGGGAGGATGCAAGGTGACCTCCGGCAGAGAATCCCATGATACCGATCTTGCCGGCATCTACATGCCATTGCTTTGCATTGCGGCGCACCATGTAGATCGCTTGCTGCGCATCCTGCAAGGGTGCCACCTCTTTGTGGTTTTGGTGCTTGGCAGAAGGTATCCTGTACTTTAGCACAAGAGCATGCACACCGATTGAATTGAAAAACTTGGCCACATCTGTTCCCTCATGCTGAGCGGCCAGGATTCCGTAACCGCCCCCCGGACAAATGATCACACAGGGTCTGAGGGTTTTGTCGTCACCTGCAGGAAAAAAAGCATAGCCCGGAATGGAAACCTTGGAGATGCGCAAGATTCCTCCGGTTGTGGCTTCTGACTCTTCGTTTTCTGCATCGATATAATTCGGGATCTTCCCTTTGTACAAGGGCTGGTATTGTGCCATGCTGATGGTTGAACTGAGCAAAAGACTGAAGAAGACAAGACCCTTTTTCATGTTCCTGTGATTTACAAATAGTCACGAATGGTTTTATCCGCGTATTCCCTTGATCAAGGCCACCACCTCTGCAGCGATATTCTCTATACCTTGATAATCCTTTGCTTCCATCAGCTTTTTGCTCACGAGTTTGCTGCCCATGCCCACGGCCTTGCAACCGGCTTTGAACCAGCCTTCGATGCTTTCTTTCGTGGTATCCACTCCGCCTGTTGGCATGAAGACCAGCTTGGGGAAGATCTCCTTGATGCTGCTCATGAAATCAGGACCCAGAATATTTCCAGGGAAAAGTTTGATGAATTTAATGCCGGCATTTTCGGCAGCAATGATATCGGTAGGTGTCATGCAACCCGGACCAAAGAAGATATCATTCTTCACACAATGTTCAGCAACATCGGGGATATAACCCGGACTCACCAGGAAGTCGGCCCCTGCTGCCAGATAATCGGTTGCATGCTGCATGTTCTTGATGGTGCCTACCCCCAAGAGCACATGGGGCATTTCAGCATTCCTCACTTCCACCAGCTTGCGGAAATTGGAGAGCGCTGCCTCACCGCGGTTGGTATATTCAATGGCGGTTACCCCTGCCCTGTTCAAGGCGCGCAGGATCTCCACGCTCACTGTTTCATCCGGATTGAAATAAAGAGGAAGCATTCCCTGTGCCACGATGGCATCTATGACTTTTTGTACGTTGCTCATATTAGATTTTTACTTTGATAACCATTTTTTTCACTTCCCCTTCAGCGATCATCGGCGCATGCACATCTTCGGGAAAGAAGATGGCAAACTGTCCGTCTTTCAATTGAAAGAACATGTCCGGTGCATCGGTATAGAACTGCACATCCTTTTCAGGATTGTAGGGTTCTCTTTCCGATTGGCAGGAGGCACGAGGCTTCCAACCCAGGGTTTCATCGCCGCGGATGCAAAGCTGGATGTCGATGTTCTGGTTGTGGCATTCAAACTTGGCGCAGGATTCTTCCGCCGTCATTCCTTTTTTGTCGGACACGATGGCTTTCAATCCTTCAGCAATATCGTATTTGCCTACTTCTATCGCCGCAAGATCTGTTTGGCTGATATACTCAAATGCTTTTGCAAACAGGGGATGCACACTTGCATACTTTGCCGCATTCTCCAGTGAATCAATGATCATTTCTCGTTGTTTTATAAAAAATTAAAACAGCCCGCTTTCAACAAATAGTTTCCAACGGGCCGTCTTCTCGGTTTTATCGCTGAACCCTTCCGGAACCATCTCCCTTCATCAGGTCTTTCACTTCAGAAAGTGTGGCATGGTTGAGGTCACCAGGAATGGTATGTTTCAAGGCACTGGCCGCTACACCAAACTCAGCGGCTTCCGGCATGGGCATGCCTGTTACCAATCCGTAGATCAGTCCGCTCGCAAAGCTGTCGCCACTGCCCACACGGTCCACAATGCGCACATTGTATTTCTTGGTATGATAGAAATCGGTTCCGTCGTATACCAGTGCGCTCCAACCATTGTCACTCGCACTATGGCTTTCACGAAGGGAGGAAGCAATGTATTTGAATCCGAATTTCTCTTTCATTTGTTTGAAGACATCCTTGAACCCATCCAGGTCCAATTCGCCTTTGGTCACATCGGTGTCCTTTGCCTTGAAACCAAGGGTGGTATCGGCATCTTCTTCGTTACCGATGCAAACATCCACATACTGACAAAGATTGGTCATCACCTGACGGGCCTTTTCTTTGCTCCACAATTTTTTCCTGTAGTTCAGGTCGATGCTGGTGGTGATGCCTTTTGCTTTGGCCGCTTTCAATGCAGCCTCTGCCAATGCAGCAGCTTTATCAGACAGCGCCGGAGTGATGCCGGTGGTATGGAACCACTCAGCCCCATCGAGAATTTTATCCCAGTCAAATTCAGCAGCATCTACCTCCGCGATGGAAGCACCTGCTCTGTCGTATACTACTTGAGAGGCCCTCATGGAAGCACCTGTCTCCAGGAAATAAATACCGAGCCTGTCGCCACCCCTGGCCACAAACTGTGTGTCAACGCCATAACGACGAAGGTGATTGATGGCTGATTGTCCAATGGGATTGTTGGGCACCTTGGATACAAAGGTTCCATTCAAACCATAATTACACAAGGCTGCAGCAACGTTGGCTTCTCCACCACCGTAGGTGATGTCGAATGTATCGGCCTGTACGAATCTTTTGAAATCAGGTGTTGACAAACGGAGCATGATCTCTCCAAGGGTAACAACTTTCTTTGACATGATGGATTTGTTTTATTGTTGAGGATGGTTTATTTGAGTGTTGGGATGGGTGCCGGATCCATATCGGTATAGTCCAGGTTTTCTCCGGCCATGCCCCAGACAAAGGCATAGTGGGAAGTGCCGCAACCAAAGTGCATGCTCCAGGGCGGTGAGATGACGGCTTCATCATTGGCCATGACCATGTGACGGGTCTCCTGTGGCTCTCCCATGAAATGAAAGAGTCGATGAGCAGGATCCAAATCGAAATAAAGATATACTTCCATTCTGCGGGTATGGGTATGGGGTGGTACTGAGTTCCATACGCTGCCTGGCTCCAAAACAGTGAGACCCATCACCAGCTGACAGCTCTTGATGCCCTCCTGGTGGATGTATTTGTATACCGTTCTGCAATTCGATGTGGAGGGATCCCCCAGCTTCACCGGAGCGGCTTTTTCTTTGGTGTATTTGGTAGTGGGATAAACATGGTGAGCCGGTGCCGAAAGCAGGTAGAATTTGGCAGGTGATTTTTTATCCGCCGACGCAAAACTTACTTTCTGCACTCCTTTTCCCAAATAGAGACATTCCAATTTGGACAGCGGGTATTTTTTACCATCAGCCACCACTTCCCCTTTGCCCCCGATGTTGATGATGCCCAACTCTCTTCTTTCCAAAAAATAATCGGCTCTCAATTCTTTGGGATTGGAAAGGGCAACCACTTTTTTAACGGGTTGAACACCCCCGATGATCATTCTGTCGTGGTGCGAATACACCAAGCTTAATTTATCTGTCTGAAACAGATCACTGACAAGAAAATGAGAACGTAGTCCTTCTGTATCCAGCGACTTTGTCTCCTGTTTCCCAATGGCAAAGCGTATGTCCATATATGTATTTATGACCAACCAAATATACAAATCAATACCTGCGGGGGATGCTTTGGGGGGATCTTTTTACGAAATCGTTCCCGTAAAAATGGCCGCAAATCGAAGCCATTCAAGCCCCTTATTGCATGGTAAAAATGGCTAACTTGTATGATCTAAAATAGGCTTATGAAGTTTACAAAACATTTCTTCTTTCTTGCCCTGATGATGTGCAGCCTGGTATCAATCGCACAGAAAAAAGCACTGGTAGGAGGAACCCTGGTGGATGGATTTGGAGGCAAACCCATCCTGAACAGTGTTATCCTGATCAATGGAGAAACCATTGAGAAAGTAGGTCGTGTGGGTGAAGTAGAGATCCCCAAAGGGACACAGATCATTTCAACAGAGGGAATGACCGTCATGCCAGGACTCTGGGACATGCATGTGCACATGATGATCAACGGACATTCTGATTACCCGTATTGGGACAAAAAATATCCTCCTCTCTTTAAGAAAGTGATCATGCCTGCATCCGCCCATCAGTTGCTGATGGCAGGTGTAACCAGCGCCAGAGACCTGGGTGGTCCGCTGGAAGAAAGCCTTTGGGTGAGAGACGCCATCAACAAAGGAGAAATTCCTGGTCCCACCATGTATGTAAGCGGGCCCTTCCTGCAACACCGCCCCTACCCTGGCACTGAACAGTTCCGCTGGGGGATCTATGGTGAAAAAGATGCAAGGGAAAAAGTGCAGACCCTCGCCAAAGCCGGTGTGGATTGCATCAAATTGATCGACCAGGATGAGATGACCATGGAAGAAGTAAAGGCCATCGTGGATGAAGCACACAAACACAAACTGAAAGTAGTTGGACACTCACACCGTCCCAATGAGATCAGGATCGGATTGGAAGCAGGGGTAGACAATTTTGAACATACCGGACTTTCTTCGGCACCAGCCTATCCCGACGATATCATCAGGGCCATCACAGAAAGAACAGCCCAGATGAGCAAGGGACCTTTGTACTGGACACCCACGATCGAAGGTTTGTACAACTATGAAGAGGTGCGTGACAATCCCGAGAAAATCGACGACAACAGCTGGCACCTGGGATTGCCGGATTCCGTAATCACGGATATCAAGAATTCATTGAAGTATCCCGGGCGCATGAGTTATACACAGTTGACTCCCATTCGCAAACCTACTTTGGAAGCCAAATTCAAACAATTGCAAAAAGCAGGTGTTGTGATGCTGATCGGAACCGACAGCGGCATCCCCATGAAGTTCCACTCTCAAAGCACCTGGAATGAACTGGACGTTTGGGTAAGGGTATTTGGGGTGGATCCCATTCAGGCGATCAAGTCGGCCACTTACTGGCCTTCCGTCTTCATGGGAGTCGACAACAAAGTGGGCACAGTGAGCGAAGGCAAACAGGCAGATATCATCGCAGTGAAGGGTGATGCATTGAAATACATCAATCTTTTGCAGCGGGTTGACCTGATCATGAAAAAAGGAAAGCTTTACAAAGGATAACAAATTTTAAAGGATAAAAAAGCTGATATGAAAAGGATCGCATTTTCTCTTTTTGTACTCTTCATTGGAACTGCCATAAAAGCACAGCCAATACAGCAAACACAGAAACCCCCTTTGCATGGCATAAACTGGATGGCCATTACGGGTAAACCATTGGCCGCTACGGCCGGAGCCATTGTCTTCAACAAAGGAGGCAATGCTGTGGATGCCGCATTGGCCATGTTGGCTTCCACCTGCACCATGTGGGATGTATTGAGTTGGGGTGGCGAAACGCAGGCCATTATTTACAATCCCAAAACAGGAAAGGTCATCAGCCTCAATGCCATGGGGGTTGCCCCAACGGGTGCCACTCCGGAATTCTTCAAATCAAAGGGATACAATTTCCCACCAGAATATGGACCCTTGGCCGCCACTACTCCCGGTACGCCAGGAGGCATTTGTTACATGCTTGCTGAGTATGGAACCATGAGCCTGAAGGAAGTACTGGCACCCGCCATGCAACTGGCTGCCGGATATCCCATTGAAGCCCAAACCGCCAACAGCATTGAGCGAGGCAAGCAGCGCATCAAAGAATGGCCCTATAGCAAAGCTGTTTTTCTTCCCCACCTTGGCGAAAAAAGAGAAGCGCCGGAAGCCGGAGAGATTTTTGTACAAAAGGATCTGCTGAATACCTTGACCAAAATGGTGGAAGCGGAACAAGCAGCTTTGAAAAAAGGGGCTAGCAGAAAAGCAGCCATCATGGCGGCCTATGATCGTTTTTACAAGGGAGATATTGCTGATGAATTTGTGAGGGGATGTCAGGAACAAGGTGGATTGATCACCAAAGAAGATCTTGCCAAATGGAAGCCCATCTGGGAAGAGCCTACCAAGATCAACTACAAAGGCATTGATGTTTACAAGCTGCAACAATGGACACAAGGACCTTCGATGCTGCAGGCATTGAACATCTTGGAGAATTTCGATCTGAAGAAAATGGGTTACAACAGCACTGAGTACATCCATACCGTTTACCAGGCCATGAACATGGCCTTTGCAGATCGCGACTTCTACTATGGTGATCCCTACTTTACGCCCAAAGAACCGATGAAAGGATTGCTCAGCAAAGAGTACGCAAAACTCAGGGCTTCTCAAATGAATCTCAGCAAGAACGATCCCAACGTGGGTCCCGGAGACCCATACCCTTTCCAAAACGAAACCAATCCATACAAGTCTCTTCTTAGCCAACGGGGTTTTGCCGGATTTGATACCAGCAGAAGAAGCTTTTTGCCTGCCCATGATTCTGGTGGGCTGGCCATGTTGGATCTTGAGTACCAGGACAGGCTTTGGAGAGGAACAACCTCTGTGGAAGCGGCTGACAAAGATGGCTGGGTAGTATCCATCACGCCCAGTGGTGGATGGATACCCGCTACCATTGCCGGAAGAACCGGTGTGGGCATGAGCCAGCGCATGCAAAGTTTTGTACTGGACTCTGCTATCAATCCCTTCAATGTAGTGGCTCCCGGAAAAAGACCCCGTGTTACCTTGACGCCCAGCCTGGCCATGAAGGATGGCAAACCCTATATCGCTTTTGCTGTGCAGGGCGGTGATACACAGGATCAGAACCTGTTGCAGTTTTTCCTGAACATGGTGGAATTTGGCATGACCGTACAACAGGCAACCGAAGCGGCCAACATCAACAGCAATCAGTTGTGGTTATCGCTTGGGGGCATGAAAACTGATGACAGAAAACCCAAGGCAGGAAGCATTTTGTTGCAGGATAAAACACCGGCATCGGTGCGGGAAGCTTTGAAGAAAATGGGATATACCCTGAGCTTTGACGATCGTACTTCCGGACCCATCAACGCAATCTTCTTTGATTGGAAACATGGTTCACTCTGGGGTGGATCCAGCAACCATGGCGAGGACTATGGCATTGCCTGGTAGGATCAATACCAGGGCATGACTCTGCGCGAAGCGTTGGGGTCAAAAAAATGGTAGATAATCGAAAGTTCAAAACTTCTGTTTCGTTTGCTGCTCACCTGAATGCCACTTGTATTGATGTCATATGACATCCCTATCTGCAGGTCGTTGAACAGAAAACCTATATAGGGATAAACAGCATCTTTGTGTCGGTAAAACAATCCGGCATACATGACACGGTTGTCGTCCATTTCAAAAGGACTGTAACCATAAGCAGCACCAAAGGTAGTATTGACAACTCCTCCTTGTGACATGTACTGTCCGCTTAGAAACAACTCCCCTTGCCTACCCACCAAAAAGGAAGCACCGGAATGAATGGCCAACCTTGCCGGAAGAACATAAGGATCGTTGCCCAGAAAAGTTAGTGTGGGTTGATTGACATGATAATAAGAGGCCCCCAAAAAGAACCGGTTTCTGTCTTTCAGGTAATTGTACATCATCCCAGCATTGAAGTCGAAATAGGTTGACCTGCGGGTGACAAAATTCTCGGTATTGTCCAAGGTCAAATCGAAACCCCTGCTGGAAAATTGCGCATTAAAAGGCAACCTGTTATAATCCAGGCTGCGGCTCCCCATGCTTCCTTGAAAACCAATGGCGAGGTGCTGAAAACCTTCTTCATCCAGGCTCTGGTGATAAGCAGCTGACAGCGAAGCGTATTGGCTGTTATAGGTTCCGGTAGCCGTTCTGTCACCTATGCAATTTATTCCCACCCCAAGGATGTTGTTTTGCAGTTTACCAGCCATGAGGCGGGTATCAAAACCAATCGTAGCCGTTGTGAATGGATCTCCAGCACCCAACCACTGGTTCCTGAAGTTGGTGGCCAACCTGTGTTTGCCATCATAATATCCCGTGAACGCCGGATTGAGTGAAAGCGGAGATGAGAAATATTGAGAGTAGTGAGGATCTTGAGCAAACAGATTGTTTGCTAAAACCATCATCCCCGCAAGGCATCCGATATGGAGAATCCTCTTCATGTTTTGTTACCGTATCAATACCAATGAACCTGATTTACGAATGGGCTTACCGTTTTGTCCAACGGCATCCACCACCCAGGTATAGGTATCTGCTGGCTGGTCGTTGCCTTTATAGGCGCCATCCCATCCTTTTGCCGGATCGATGGAATTGGATTGATAAACAAGGGTTCCCCATCGGTTGAAAATCTTCAGGTAGTTGAAGATGTCAACACCAACCAAGATGGGATAGATTCTATCATTCTTGCCATCCCGATTGGGCGTGAAAGCACTGGCAACAAACACATCTTGTTCTTCAAAGATTCTGACCAACACAGAATCAGTTGTCATGCAGCCTGCTCTGTTGGTAATCGAAACCGTATACAATTGTTCTGTTGTTGGATGGAGGATGGGGATTCGTATAAAGGGACTGTTAAGCCCGGTGGTAGGTCTCCACTGATAAAGGTCTCCAATGGTCCTGGCAATCAACCCAACTGGCTTGCCCAGTTCTGCATTGATCGGAGCATAGAAAATTCCTTTGGTTGGAGACTGAACCCTGATATTGGCTACCATTGAATCAACCAGATTGGGACAAGCAACGGGAATCACTGAAAGCGAAACTTTGTATAGTCCGGTATCCGGGAAGACATGGGTGGCATTGAACGCCTGATCAGTAGTGCCATCCTGAAATCTCCACAGATACGATACGGAACCACTGTTGGGAGATTGTGACTGATTGGTAAAAACGGATTTTGTATTGACACAATACAGATCAAAGGCAAATGCTGCAGCAGGTTTTTTTACAAGCGAAAGATTTACAAAATTGGCACTCATCCTGCTGCAACCTTTCTCATCCATGAATGCTGTCGTGTACACACCAGGAACACTGGCATGATAAAAAGAGTCCACCGCCCCAGGGATCAAGACATTGTTCAGGTACCATTGATATTTAACCGCGCTTTCTGCATTCATCCTTAGCATTGATCCATCGCAGATGATGTTCGATGATGGATTCAATAAATTTCCAGGCGGGGGCGGCCTCATGGCAACGCGCTGATCCAAGGAGTTCGTAGTACAATTGTTTACCGTTACCGCTATCCTATAATTACCGGTGGCATTAACAGTCACATTGGGATTTCTTGCATTGGTGATCAGTGCATTGTCTTTGTACCATTGGTATGTGGCAGATGTAACGGCAGTTGTTCTCAGCGTTGTACTGGATAGGTAACATATGCTCACTGTCCCATCCGGCAACAATTCAACGATGTTCGGGTCTGTTAAAATGGTGGGAACTGCTGGATAACGATTGACAAAAACACCAATGGGATTGCTGGTCCTGCTGCATCCAAAAGAATTGGTTGCGATCATCCTGTATACACCAGAAAGTTTGGCTGTATAAGTGCTGTCAACTCCTGGCACAGCGGCGTTGTCTCTTGTCCAGCCAAATGTGTTTCCAGAAGAATTGGTATTCCCCAGCAAGCGCACAGCATCCCCTTCACAGAAAGTGGTAGGTTTACCGCCTGTTGTAATGATCGATGTGGGTGAGGGTCTGGTAGTAATCGATAGCGAATCTGAAAACAAAGAATAGCAGCCTTTTGCATCCAATATCTTTACCATGAAAAATTCAGTTACCGGCGAGGATACTGCACTGGTGGCAGCTGAAACAGTATAAGTGCTTGCAGTGGTTTGGCCAAGCTGAGCAGGTGATGGACCCACGGCCTTGAACCAAACATACCGAAAAGCAGGATCGGGGGAAGTGGCAACAATCCTGGTTGTATCTGTTGCACATATGACGCCCGTAAATCCGAATGCATACAACAAGCTTGGTTTCCGGGGAAGTTGGTTCACCGTTACCGTTAGCTGGGCAGTATCCCTGCAGCCATTGGCATTGATGGCCACCAAGCTGTAGTTGCCGGTTGATTTGGCCACATAGGGTTTGCCAGAAAATACTGAGTCGGTACCGTTGTACCACCTGTATTGAATAGCAGGGTCTGCCTGAAACACCACTGAATTCAACACCACAGAATCGCCTTCACAAAATACATTTTTACCACTTGGGTAAGCAATGACGGGCTGCAGTGGAGATGGCAAGATGGTTACGGACTTTGAGACAGTGGTAACACATCCATTTCGATCCGTTGCTTTTAGCCTAACTGCATAAGATTGTGCTGCCCCGTATCGATAAGACAGGGAAGAAAGGGTTGAAGAGGCACCATCTCCCAAATCCCAAGAGTATAGGACACCTGCAGGGTCTGTGGTTACAGAAGTATTGGAAAATGTTATTTTGTTCCATTCAAGACAAAAATCTGAAGAGGCTGCAATTTCGAAGCCTGCAAAAGCAAGGGGGCTGAGCACGGTCACGGTCGAAGGAGGGCTGATGGCAGTATCAACACCATAAATTACCTGGAAGGAATAGGTGGTACTGGCATTGGGGGAAACATTGATCGTATTGGGATTGCCATCGCTATTGGACCATTTAAACTGAAAGGGCTTTGCCGCTGTTTCGGCAATGGCATATGCCTTGAATCCTGGAGGGAGGGTATCTGTCATATCAGCCCAGAAGGAGCCCATGACATTCAATCCCATTGCCCCATGGTTCGCCGGGAACTTGAGCTGAAAGGCATTGTCTGGTTCGTTGAAATACCAGTAGTTGAAGGAAGTGTCGAGCAATGCTCCATTCACCCATTTCCAGCCATTGGAAGGACTGGTCAAATCTCCTGAGGGATCCTGAAAAAGTCCCAGCCAAAACATACAATCCACCCTGCTTCTATACGGAATCATTCCATAAACCGCGTCATTTTCAGCACGATTTTCAATCACCCAGAGGTCCATCCCATTTGCCCTTGCCTGTGCCCGGCTTTCTGTCCAGCTGCGGGCAACGGTATCCATGAAATAATCCTTGCCACCATGGGTACCGATGTACTGAAATGTTCCTATGAAGATTTTTGCTTGAAAACGCACACTGTTGCCACTACAAATGGTTGTATCCCCTGGAAATATTGAAACGGAATGAACCTGTCCACTGGCCAGGATGCCAAAAAAGATCCCGCTGAACAGGATAAAAATTCTGATCATCTGTTGCGTTCGGTTAATTTGGAGCTACTCCACTGAAGAGCAGTCTACAAAGGAAAACCATTAACGCAGTTCAGCCCAATAAATTGTTTCAAAAAGAACGTTAACTCAATTTAGCCATGGCAGCACTGATCCTGTCCATCGCTGCCTCGATCTTTTCCATGCTGTTGGCAAAAGAAATCCTGATACAATCCGGCTCACCAAATGCACGTCCTGTAACGGTAGACACATGGGCCGTATTGAGCAGGTACATGCAAAGATCATCCGCATCTTTGATGAGCTCCTCTCCTGCTTTTTTTCCAAAATAGTTTTTGACAACAGGGAAAACATAGAATGCTCCATCGGGTGCTGCAATATCGAGTCCTGGTATGGCCTTGATTCTCTCGAGCATTTTTTCACGGCGTTTGCCAAACTCAACATTCATGTCGATGCTGGGCTGCATGTCTCCCGTAAGGGCAACGATGGCACCCCGTTGGGTGACAGCATTCGTTCCACTGGTGTATTGTCCCTGTAATTTCTCACAGGCCTTGACCACATCTGTATTGGCGGCAATATATCCCAGGCGGTATCCTGTCATCGCATACCCCTTGCTGAGTCCGTTGATGATGATGATCCTTTCTTTCAGGTCATCAAACTGTGCGATGCTCTCGTGTTTCCCCACGAAATTGATGTATTCATATATCTCATCGGAGAGGATGAAGATTTGGGGATGCTTGCGGAAAACTTCTGCCAGGGCAGACAATTCCTCTTTTGAATAAACAGAACCACTGGGGTTACAGGGAGAGGAAAACATGAAAAGTTTGGTCTGGGGCGTGATCGCTGCCTCCAGTTCTGCCGGAGTGATCTTGTATTTGTTTTCGAGAGATGTGCGAACCAGCTTTACCTTTCCTTCTGCCAGCTTCACGATCTCGGAATAGGTTACCCAATACGGTGTTGGGATCACCACTTCATCCCCCTTGTCCACGATGGCCATGACCACGTTTGCCAGGCTCTGCTTGGCACCGGTGGAAACCAATATGTTTTCTGGCTTGTATGCCAGGTTGTTGTCGCGCATGAGTTTGGTGCAAACAGCCTCCCTGAGGTCTGGGTAGCCGGCCACAGGAGTATAGTGGCTATAGTTATCATCCACTGCCTTTTTAAGGGCATCCTTGATATGAACAGGGGTGTCGAAATCGGGTTCTCCCAGTGAAAGATCAATCACATCAATACCTTTTGCCCTGAGCTCCCTGCCCAGCTTGGCCATTTTCAGCGTTTCAGGTTCAGCAAAGAGGTCGAGGCGGGATGAGAGTTTCATGTTGTGAATTTTGCGCAAATTTAGAAAAAATGCACCGATAAGTTCATGGGCGGCAGCCGTAATTTTTGTCCCCAAATCCCTATCTTTGCCGCCCTACAAACACAAAACTATATGCAACTGAAAGGTTTGGTTCGTTTTTTTGCGATAGCATTGATCCTGATTTCTGTGTACCAGCTCCATTTCACTTGGGTGGTTCGGAGCCATGAGAGCAAACAGGAAACCAAGGCAACTGCTTTTGTCAAAGCCAATTTCCCCAATGCAGATACTGAAACCAAGGATCTGGAATTCAACAAACGATACAGAAGGTTGCTGGACAGCACCCGGGAAACAACCGTAACCTACGGTATAACCGGAGCCATCAGCTACCAAAAAGCCAAAGAACAGGAATTGAACCTGGGCCTTGACCTTCAGGGCGGTATGAGTGTTACCCTGGAAGTGGAGCTGGAAGGCCTGCTCAGGTCATTGGCCAATAATGCGAAAGACCCGGCCCTCAACAATGCCATTGCTGAAGCCATGAAGCAGCGGAAAAGCAGTGATGCTGATTTCATCAGTTTGTTTGCTGCCGCTTACAAACAGCAAAATCCCAACGGTCGACTGGCCACTTTGTTTGCAGGTACCAGCAGCAGGGCCATTAAAATGGAAGACAGCGATAACGACGTTGTGGCAAAGTTGAGAACCTCTGCAGAGGGCGCCATCAGCAATACTTTCAATGTACTGCAAAAGCGTATCGACCAGTTCGGTGTAGCACAGCCCAACATTCAGTTGGACAAAAACAAAGGCATCATCACTGTTGAGCTTCCTGGCGTTAAAGACGATCCTGAGCGTGTAAGGAAATATCTCCAGGCCACTGCCAATCTGCAGTTCTGGGAAGTTTACAATATTGGTGAATTGGACAAATCCTTCACCGATGCCGAAAAAGCCCTGCAGGCACATTACTCTGGTGTTAAGGAAACAGTTGATACAACAGCGGCTACTACAACAGCAGCTGCTGCCCCTGCCAAGCCTGGTGATACTTCAAAGGCTGCCACCATTGGTGAACTGGTAAAGTCAGGCACTCCAGCCAAAAAAGATACTGTCAAAGCCGCAACCAAGTCTTTCTTTACCATCTTCCAGCCCATTCCTCCCCAGCAGGATGCTCAGGGCAGGATGAGCTTTGCTCCCAACCTCGGATTCATTGCCGGTAGGGATACCTCCCTCTTCAATGAGTACATGGCCATTGAAAGTGTGAAGAGCCAATTCCCCGGTGATGTGCGTTTTGCATTTGGCATTCCTGAAGTAAACGAGCAAGGTGTAAAAAGCGATATCGTTGCCGTTTATGCCCTGAAAACCATTGAAGGGTCAGACAAGGCTAAACTGGAAGGAGATGGTGTACAACAGGCATCACAGGACTATGATGACCGCGGAAGACCCGCTATCAAAATGCTGATGACCAAGCAAGGTGAAAGAATCTGGGCAGACATGACCAGTGCCAATGTTGGAAAGCCCATCGCCATCGTACTGGACAATACTGTTTATTCTGCTCCGAATGTTATCAACCCGATTACCGGAGGCAACTCTGAGATCAGTGGTAACTTTTCTATTGAAGAGGCGCAAGACCTGGCCAATATCCTTCAGTCCGGTAAGCTCCCTGCACCTGCAAAAATCGTTCAGGAGCAAGTAGTAGGTCCAACCCTTGGTGCCTCTGCCATTGAAGGTGGAAGCATGTCATTCGCCATTTCATTCGTTGTTATTTTCATCCTGATGCTGGTGTATTACAATACCGGTGGATGGGTGGCCAATATTGCCCTGATCCTCAACCTCCTCTTCACCGTAGGGGTACTGAGTGCATTGGGTGCTACCCTCACTGCTGCGGGTATCGCCGGTCTTGTGCTCACCATCGGTATGGCGGTGGACACCAACGTTATCATCTTCGAGCGTATCAAGGATGAACTGAACTTTGGTAAAAGCTATCAGCTCGCAGTTTCAGAAGGATACAAGCGCTCCATGGCTCCGGTATTGGATGCACACATCACAACTTTGCTGACTGCCTGTATTTTGTTCTATTTCGGTTTGGGTCCGGTTTTGGGCTTTGCCACAACGCAGATCTTGGGTATCCTTCTTTCCCTTTTCTGCGGCATCCTGATCTCCCGACTGATCACTGATTTCTATACCAACAAACAAAGGCATTTTGAATATTTCACCAAAGTAAGCCGCAACATCTTCAAGCATGCCAACTTCAAGTTCATTGAATACAGAAAGGTTGCTTATTTTATCTCTGTGGTGGTTTTGATTTTGGGTGTTGCCTCTCTCTTCAATGGATTCGACCAGGGTGTTGAATACAAAGGTGGTCGCAGCTATACCGTAAGATTTGACAAACCAACAGACAACGATAAGATCAGGGAATCCCTCAAAGCTGTTTTCGGAGAATATCCAGTACTCAAAACAGTGGGTGACAACAAAACCCTGAACATCACTACCTCTCACATGATCGACAACGTGAGCAAGAGTGCAGACTCAGTAGTAGAGGTTGATCTGTACAAGGGTTTGAAAGAGAGCTTGCCGGCAGGACTTTCATATGCGGATTTCCAGAAGAGCTACAAGCAAAGTTCTCAGACCGTTCAGCCCTCCATTTCTGATGATTTGAAGAAAGGAGCGGTTAAAGCAACCATCTTCGCACTGATCGCCATCTTCCTGTATATCTTCCTCCGTTTCCGCGACTGGAGATACTCCATGGGTACAATCATCGCCTTGTTGCATGACGTATTCGTTACCCTGGCTGTTTTCTCCTTCCTGAGGGGTGTAGTTCCCTTCCCATTGGAAATCGACCAGCACTTCATTGCTGCGGTTCTGACGGTGATCGGTTTCTCCATGAATGATACGGTGATTGTATTCGACAGGATCCGTGAATACGCTGCCAAACTCAAAGGAGAGAGCAAAGGAACCATTATCAACAGGGCCATCAATGATACGCTGAGCAGAACCATCATGACTTCTCTCACCGTGTTCCTGACCATCCTGATCCTCTTCATCTTTGGTGGTGAAGTTACCCGTGGATTCGCCTTCGCGATGCTGATCGGTGTGATCACTGGTACTTACTCTTCCATCTTTGTGGCTGCTCCTGTTCTGGTAGACATGGCCAAGGACAAGCCATTGGGCAGTGCGGATAGCAAGAAGAAATAATAAAAGGGAAAAGGGAATGACGATAAGTCCCTTTGTTAGACAAATACATTAAAGAAAAAGGCTGGAGGAATCCAGCCTTTTTCTTTTCTAAAAATGTGATGCGGCAATGAAAATCAAATTAAGAAACCCATTACCGATTGTATCAACGTGAATAGTATCAAACCGCAAAGGAAGTTCCGCAACCACAGGTTGCAGAGGCATTGGGATTGTTGAAGACAAAGCCACGGGCATCAAGGCCTGTCTTCCAGTCGATCTCCATTCCAAACAGGTACAGCCCGTGTGCAGGGTCTATCAAACAGGGTATGCCATCGATCTCAAAAACCTCATCACGTTCCTTTTGGGTGTCCAATTCTAAAATGTAGGTCATGCCTGAGCAGCCACCACCCTTCACCCCGATGCGCAACATTTTTCCTGCTGCTTGCGCTTCCCCACCAAAAAGACGATTGAGTTCTACTTTGGCGGTTTCAGTAAACTTGACCGGTATTGTTGAAACTGTTTCCATGGTACAAAATTAATAACAAAAGTCGAACCCCCATATCCAATCGGTTGCACTACATTTGTTCATGTCTTTTACGGAACTCACCTATGTCATCACAGCTGTTTGCGGGGTTGTTTTTGTAGCAACCTATTTCGTTCAGCAACAAAAACGTGGCAAAAAAACCAGCCCTGACACT
>RFVQ01000150.1 GCA_009922495.1 Chitinophagia bacterium | reverse complement strand
TGACAGATGCCCCAACCTCACATCCAAACCCTGTTACATGATAGACCTGAACCGGATTGCTGGTTTCCATGTAGCAGGATTCATCCGACAATTTCCATTCGTAATTCTCTCCGGCATTGATGGTAGCCACCTCCGCTCCATTGATCTTGATGATGGTATTGTTGGCCGTTCCAAAAACATAAAAGTAATCAGGATTTGTGCCATTGAATCTTCCTTTTACCACAATGAATTCAGTGCCGGCCAGCTCATCAGGGATCAATTGGTCTCCTCCTGCATCGGCACAGCCAGCCGCAGGGTATTGCAATAAATCTTCATTTACAGAAATGGAAATAGGTTTGTTGGAGGTCACCAATGTTCCGCCTGGCCTTTGCGCAGGGTTATTGGTATTGGCCCGGCACATATAGGTTTCCCCTTTGTTCAGGGTGACCGAATGTATGCTGCCAGCCGCAAAACCAACCAGGTCGTTCTTTGCTTTGATCTGTACCGCTGTATTGTCTTCCGATGCTACGATCACAAAATCATTTTTGTTGGTAGTGGCTTCAACCGAATTCGTTCTGTTGACAAAGGACATTTGAAAGGGGACCGTGAATTTTTTTCCAAGGGCATTGTTGCCTTTCAATGAATAGGTACTTCCATTTCTGGTATTCACAATATCATAATAGCAGGAAATGGGGGCAGAGGATGAGATCAGCAATCCCTTTTTCGAAACAGTGTTGACCTGATCGTGTTCAATGGAGAGAATAAAGGCCGTCAGATCGAATGATCTTGATCCAAAGCTTCCGATTGTTGCATTGATGGGTGTAAAACCAGGATTCGCAGGTTGAGAGATCGTAATGTTAGCCGGGGATGCTGAAGTAGAAATCCTGAGGTATATGGGACGGTCAGCATTGGGTCCACTGGCGATGACACCATTGAGATCAGGCGCCCCAAACCAGAAGGCTGTATCAGTTTGTGACAAAGCTTTTGTTGCCGGGAAAAGAAAAATCAGGAGATGGAGAACGCATTTTTTCACAGACCAGCAATTTATTTTTTATATTCGGTAATCAATGCATCTATTATGAGAAAAATCCTTTCATTGCTTTTGCTTTTTGTAACATGTCATTCTTTTGCACAGGACCATTCTGCCCCCAAATTGCCAGAGATTATTGGCCGATGGGATATTACAGTTGACGAAGGGTACAGGGTTGTACCCTCCTGGCTAGAAGTCAATCTTTCCGGAATCAGGACCCTTACCGGACAGTTTGTTGCAGAAGGCGGTAGCGCAAGACCCATCTCTGAGGTGAACTTTGACAATGGGAAAGTGAATTTTAGCATACCTCCCCAGTGGGACAGAACCAATATAGATCTCATTTTCAATGGTGTATTGAATGATGGCAAAATCACCGGAACCATCCGCAACAGCAAGGGGGAAACCCATCCTTTTGTTGCAGAAAGGGCGCCCTTGTTGAAGAGAACATCCGCTCCAGTTTGGGGAGCACCCATCAAACTCTTCAATGGAACTGACCTCAAGGGATGGCATACACAAAAACCCGAGAACCAGTGGGTGGTTGAAAATGGTATCATGAAAAGTCCCAAGTCAGGATCCAACATCATGACTGATCAGACATTCAATGATTTCAAACTGCACATCGAAGTAAGGTATCCCAAGGGAAGCAACAGCGGTGTTTATCTCCGTGGCAGGTACGAAGTGCAAGTGGAAGACAGCTATGGACGCGAGCCGGATTCGCACTTGTTTGGAGGGGTATATGGATTTCTCACCCCCAATCAAATGGCAGTAAAACCTGCAGGCGAATGGCAGGTATACGATATTACACTGATCGGTCGTCGTGTGACGGTTGTCGCCAATGGTAAAACCATCATCAGTGATCAGATCATTCCCGGAATCACAGGGGGGGCGATTGACAGCAAGGAGGGATTGCCTGGCCCGATCTTCCTGCAGGGCGATCATGGTCCCGTAGAATACCGTAACATCGTCATCACTCCAGCCAAGTAGACTCGGGGGCCATATGCAGCTGGTATTTAAACCTTTAGCGGTAAAAGCAGTCAATATGCCTGTGTTCAAACCTATCCCAACATATTGTAGTGGTAAATGCTCTTTTTTACTACTCTTTACCCTGCTGGTTGCTGCTACCCTGCAGCTGAAAGCGCAGACGACAATAACAGTTCCGGATTTTTGTTCTGGTACTACGAAGGATCTCTCCACTTATTTTGGAACGCTGAATGCAGGAACTACCTTCACCTGGACCATTACAGGTACTCCGAACAATGTCAAGGGTTCTTCCCCCCAAGCCACAGCCTCCACAACGGTAACGCAGACACTTAGTCTGAATACAAACCCGGCAACGACCGGCACGATCTCCTACAGGGTTACTGCCTCTGATGGTAAGATCTATGTTGTCAATGTAACGCTTCAGCCGCTACCCATCATCAGCAACATAGCGACTTGGAATGCTATTTCATCAGGCTGTGGAAACAACATCAATTTTTCTGCATCGGCTTCACCAGCCGTCCTCTCCAACGGATGGGCATGGTCCAGACCGGAAATACTGGGTGAGCCTGCCGCCAGTGGTACATCAAACCTCATCAATGACAATTTGATAGACACTACCGCCAATGATGTCAATGTACCGTATACGGTTAGCATGATTGCACAAAATGGCTGTACCAATACGCAGGTCCTTACCTACAAGATCAGCCCCACCCCCTATATCAAAGACCCCACCCGATATGATACCATTTGCAGTGCTGCGGGTATCTCCTTTGTTCCTACTACTCAGATTCCGGGTGTGTTTTTCACATGGACCAACCCCAATACCGCTGGCTTGTCTGGGGGAACTTCTGTAGCAACATCCGCCCGAATATCCACTTTCAATCAGACCCTGACGAACAATACCAATGCTCCGATCAATACAGCCTATACTGTTTATCCTGCTTATGTGTACACTGGATTTACCTGCACAGGACCTGCTTTTCAGACATTTATTTCAGTAAACCCAAGGCCCAGGATTGCCAATACTACGGCAACGGTATGCGGAGGGTCTCCGATGAGGTTCACGCCATCAACAACTGGAAACATCATTCCCAACAATACCCAGTTTACCTGGTCGGCACCACAATACAGTGACCCCGCAGTGCTGACCGGAGGGACCGGTTTGCGCCAAACAGCTCCGGTTGAATATGTGGATGCACCCATCAGTCAAACATTGTACAACAGTTCTGTGGAACCCCAAACGGCCACCTACAATGTGTATGCCAGGGCAGGATCCTGTGTTTCTTTCACCCCTTTTGATCTTGTTGTTACAGTGAACCCCACTCCTGTACTCAAATTGCCGTCGGATACATTAACTGTCTGCAGTGGATCAGCTCCCAGCTTTTCTCCAACATCCGTATTGCCGGTAAATGTCAGGTTCAACTGGAGTACGCCTGTGCTGGTACCTGCCGGATCGCTCTCCGGTTCAGGGACATCGGGCCTGACCAATCAATTGACCTTTGCTCCCATTCTGAACAACCTGAGAACCACTACCTCTTATGCTGATTTTACCATTGTTCCCACGACCACGCTGAATTGTGCTGGTTCTCCTGTCAAAGTTGTTTTGAAAATCAATCCTGTAGCCAATGTATCTTTGCAAAAGCTCAGTATCTGCAGTGGGGAGAGTTTCAATGCAACCCCCAATCCTGTACCATTGGGAACCATCTATAGTTGGAGTTCGCCCACCCTGTCGTCAGATGTTTTTTTGATTTCCGGTGTACAGAATATCAATCCCTCCGGAGATACATCTATTGCCGGAAAACTGTCTTATGGGGGAGTAGAAGCCGGTGGAACGGCTCAGTTCACTGTCATTCCGAAAAGTGCAACCTGTATTGGAAGTCCCTTTACACTGGAAGTTACCGTTAAGCCTCTTCCAGTGGTTTCAACTGCCTCAAAGATTGTTTGCAGTGGTTCAACTTTTTCCACTTCACCCACCAGCAACTTATCATCAGGGATCCCCACTTCTTATTCCTGGGACCTGCCAGTTATTTCACCTGCCAACGCTTTACAGGGGGCTTCTGCCAATACTTCCCCGGTTCAAAGCATCACCCAAACCTTGTTGGATGTTTCAGGTAATATTTCTCAGGCCACTTATACCGTTGTTCCTGTCGCTCAGGGTTGTGTGGGACGTCCCTTCACGTTTGTTGCCACTGTCAATCCAACTCCCACCATCACCAATAAAGACACCACCATATGTCCGGGGAATCCCTTTTCCATGAATCCATCCCCTCTGCCTTTTATCACCAATTACACATGGGATGCACCGGTTTATAATTTGCCCAATGCTGTTCTCGGTGGTTCAGACCAAAAAATACCGGTACCCAGTTTTAGTCAAGTGTTGACCAATATCACCAATTCCATTGATGTGATGTCCACTTTCAAAGTCACTCCCCGGTTTGGAGAATGCGTTGGCAAACCATTTTCCATTGTTGTTACCGTCAAGGCATCCCCCTACATAACCGATACCTTGGTTTCAACTGTTTGCAGCGGAAGTGCATTTACCGTGACCATGCCTAAAAACCTCCCAGCCGGCTCACTCTACAAATGGGATGAACCAACCTATTCCAACGGCATTACAGGCGGATCGCCACAGACTGCGTTGAAACCACTGATCAGCCAGACACTGCGAAATACCAACAGTGATACCACAACAGGGCAAGCCTACTATAGTGTTGTTCCTGTTGCCAATGGATGTGTTGGGAATAATTTTGTGGTGAGGGTGAATGTCAAAGCCAACTCAGCTGTCCTTACCAGTCCTCTGACCCCTCCTGCCATCTGCAGTGGAACATCATTTAATTATACTCCCGTCAGTAATTTCCCAGGTACTGCCTTCACCTGGACCAGAGAAAAGATGACAGGGCTGGTAAATGACAGTTCCTCCGGATACGCGGATATCAGTGAGGTATTGGTAGATACTTCTGGAAATCCTTTGACCGTGAACTACAAGTTTTCCCTATTGTACAATGGGTGTGTAAACAACAAAACACAAACCGTGTCAGTTGTTATCAACCCCAAACCCATTCTTACCAGTCCTATTCAGCCTGTGCCCATTTGTTCAGAATCGGTTTTCAATTATACACCTGTCAGCAATACCCGTGATGTTTCATTTTCCTGGTCAAGGTCTTATGTG
>RFVQ01000149.1 GCA_009922495.1 Chitinophagia bacterium | reverse complement strand
CAAAGTGCCCAGTCTTCGCAACCTTAGCTATACCAGCCCTTACATGCACGATGGAAGATTCAACAGCCTGGACAAAGTATTCAACCACTATCAATCCGGGATCGCGAACATGGTCAACATTGATCCTGTTTTGCAGAACAATGGACAAATCGGTATTCGCCTTGGCCCCACTGAACGAAAAAACCTTTTGGCTTTCCTGAATACACTGAATGATCCATCATTTGTCAGCAATCCGAAATTCAGCAGAGACATGAATCATTGAGTCTTGTCCCGCGACATGCGTTTGGGTTCACCAATATCGAATGTACTCCAGGGCTTACGAAGATTTCAGAATTCCCCTGAAATAACCCACTGACTCGGCCATGCCTGCCAATGGATCAGACATATCCTTTTCATATTCAATGCTGCAGATACCGGAATATTTGATCTTTCTCAATGCTTTGACAAAAGCAGGGAAGTTGATAGCGCCTCTTCCGATCTCGATCACCTTGGCATCCTTTTGCATGGCTGTCACATCCTTGATGTGCAGGTCAAACAGTCTGTCTTTGTATTCAACAACTGCCTTCTCTGGCAGTACTCCGGCCCTGAAAGTATGTCCTATGTCTATGCAAAGCCCCATTCTGGGATCCATGTCCTTGATGCGGTCATAAATGTCTTTTGGACTGGGATAGAGTTTGTCTTCGGGACCATGGTTGTGGATTGCGATGCGGATATTGGTCTCCTTTACTTTTTGTTCAGTGTAAGAAAGCAGCTCAGCATTGGGAACCCCCACGATCATGCCAACACCGCATTTCTGAGCATAGCTGAAAGCCTGGTCTACGGCTTCCTTGCTGCGCATGTACACTACTCCAACGGTATACATACTGATGCCGCCATCTGTCAATTTTTTCTTAACGGCATCGATTGCCTCTTGATTGCTGTTCAACGGCAGGTGAAACTCTTTCACAGAAAGATTCGTAACCCCCAGCCGTTTCATCATGGCGATCGACTTATCGAGGTCGAATTTTAAAAATGAAAATCCTGCAAATCCCAATGGCAGGTCAACAGCATCAGCTGCAGCTGCAGAGGGAGCAAAGGCCTGGGTGATCATAGGAACTGCGGCTGCAGAGGCGATGCCCAGTGTTGCATTGCGGAGGAAGTGGCGACGGTTATTCATGTGAGTGGTTTTTTGTTTTGACAGACATCAAATTATTGAATTTTATTAGAATAGAAAGGTTTAAATGCCATAACTTAATAAAACGTTTTCGCCCCCAACATAACCAAAACGATTGCCATGCTTTTCATCTCCATTGCGATTTGCATCCTGCTGCTCATCCTACTCATCTCCTGGTTGAAATGCAATACGTTCATTGCCTTTATCATTGTGTCGATTCTAGGAGGACTGATACTGGGGCTGCCCATTGAAAAAATTCCGGGGTCGATCCAAAAAGGGATCGGAGATACACTGGGTTCCTTGCTGATGGTATTGGTCTTTGGTGCCATGATCGGTAAACTCGTGGCAGAATCCGGTGCAGCCCAGAAGATCAGCGATGTATTGTTAAAATCATTTGGACTCAAAAACATTAGTTGGGCCCTGGTGTTGACCGGATTCATAGTAGGCATTCCGCTCTTTTACAATGTTGGATTTGTGCTATTGGTGCCGCTGATTTTCTCCATCGTCTACCGCGTCAAGCTACCTGCCGTATATGTGGGCATCCCCATGCTGGCTGCTTTGTCCACCACACACGGCCTCCTTCCGCCTCATCCCTCCCCTGCAGCACTGGTTACCCAATTGAATGCCGATATGGGCAGAACACTGCTTTTCGGCATCATCATCGCCATTCCCACGATTGTTGTGGCCGGTCCTGTTTTTGCCTCCCGACTCAAGGGTATTACCACTGAACCCCTGCAAACCTTCAAGCCGCGTATTCTTCCAGAGGAGCAATTGCCAGGATTCCTCAACAGCATTTTAACCTGCCTGCTTCCGGTAGGTATTTTATTGTTCACCACCATCGCACAACTGAACAGCGGGGGTGTCTCCAACAATATCTTTCTCAAATTCATTTCCGATCCGGGCATGCTGATGCTGATTGCTGTTGTTTACGCTGCTTTTTCACTGGGCATCCTGAAAGGAATGAAAACCACCGAAGTCATGCATATCTATGGCGAATCGGTCAAGGATGTGCTGATGATCATCCTCATCGTTTCAGGCGCCGGTGCGTTGAAGCAAATATTTGTCGATTCTGGTGTAAGTGCACAACTCGCCGATGCCATGAACAACCTGGATCTTCCACCCTTGTTACTGGGATGGCTGATCGCGGCCATGATCCGCGTGGCCATGGGATCCGCTACTGTAGCGGGACTCACCACAGCAGGCATCATTGCTCCCTTGGTGTTGGCAACGCATACCGATCCCAGCCTCATGGTGCTGGCAGTAGGCTCCGGCAGCCTGATGTTCTCCCATGTGAACGACTCCGGATTCTGGATGTTCAAGGAATACTTCAACCTGAGCATGAAAGATACCTTCAAATCCTGGAGTGTGATGGAAACCATTGTTTCTGTGATGGGATTGCTGGGTGTTTTGATAGTAGACGCAGTGATGAAATAACAAAGGAAAAATTCGATCTTACATACTCACTTATAACAATTCAATTCCACATGTCAACCCGCCGCAAATTCTTACAATCTACCGCTGCTGCCAGTGGTGTATTCATGCTCTCCTCTTTTGATAAAAAACAAACAACAGAAAAAGCCATGCCCCCGCGCATCCGCTTTTCTGTGATCAACATCAACCACAGCCATATCTACGGCATGTGCAATGCTGTGATCAAAGGTGGTGGCGAACTGGTGGCCGTCTATGCCAAGGAAGCTGACCTGCTGGCGCAATTCACCAAATCATTTCCGCAAGTAAAGGTGGCTAGAAATGCCCAAGAGATCCTGGAAGACAACAGCATTCAACTTATTCTTAGTTCGGGTATCCCCGACGAAAGAGGGCCACTGGGCGTGCAGGTGATGAAACATGGAAAGGATTACCTGGTCGACAAACCCGGACTCACCACGTTGGCACATTTGGCCGAAGCGAGAAAAGTGCAGAAAGAAACCGGTCGCATTTATTCCATCATGTACAGCGAGCGTTTTGAAAACAGGGCAACGATCAAAGCGGGACAACTCATTGCTGCGGGAGCGATCGGCAAAGTGGTACAGACCATCGGCCTGGGGCCGCACCGCATCAATCCCAAATCCAGACCGGATTGGTTCTGGGACAAAAACCGCTATGGTGGCATCATCTGTGATATCGGTTCTCATCAGTTCGATCAGTTCCTGCATTTCACCGGTTCTACCACTGCAGAAGTTGTTGCTTCACAAGTGGGCAATGTGAACCACCCAGACAAACCCCTGTTTGAAGATTTTGGGGATGTGATGCTCAAAGGCAATGGAGGTGCGGGTTATGTACGTGTGGATTGGTTTACACCCGACGGACTCAAAACCTGGGGAGACGGCAGACTGACCATCCTGGGAACCGATGGTTTCATTGAGATCAGAAAGAATATTGACATCGCCCGATACGACAAAGGGAATCATCTTTACATGGCCAACAACAAGGAAACCGTTTACATTGATTGCAATGATGTGGAACTTCCCTTTGGAAGACTGTTCGTGGATGATGTGATCAACAGAACCGAAACCGCCATGACCCAGGCACATTGTTTTCTGGCCACCGAACTGGCCCTGAAAGCGCAGAAGATGGCCAAAAAGATCTGACAAATATTTCTTACATTCATTACTCAACTTATCTAAACGATCTGCCATGCCAAAACAAAACAACAGGAGAAAATTCCTGCAAAACAGTTCGCTGGCTGCTGCCGGCTTTTTCATTGTCCCCCGCCATGTCATCGGCAAAGGCTATACTGCCCCGAGTGACAAGCTGAACATTGCTGCCATTGGTGCAGGTGGAAAGGGACAATCTGATCTTTTCAATTCCTACAACAATGGCGCCAACAATGTGGTGGCCTTTACCGATGTGGATTGGGATCGATGCAAACCTGCCATTGAGAAATTTCCCAATGCCAAGAAGTACCGCGATTTCCGCGTGATGCTGGAAGAATCCGGAAAGGATATCGATGCCGTAACGATTTCTACCCCTGATCATTTTCATGCCTATGCCGCCATGGCTTGCATGCAAATGGGAAAGCACGTTTATGTTCAAAAGCCCCTCACCCACAATATTGCAGAAGCACGCATGCTCACAGAAGCTGCCCGCAAATACAAAGTGGTAACCCAGATGGGAAACCAGGGCTCCTCCAATCCACAACAAAAGGTTGCCATGAAATGGTTCGATGACGGACTCATTGGCACGGTGAACAAAGTTGAAATATGGACCAACAGACCGGTTTGGCCACAGGGCATTCCTGTTCCAACCGATAAACCAGCCTTGCCTGCTTCCATGTCGGCTGCCGACTGGAATACCTGGCTGGGCCCTGCTGAGTATGTAGACTACAATCCACTCTACCATCCCTTCAAGTGGAGAGGCTGGTGGAACTTCGGAACAGGCGCCTTGGGTGACATCGGATGTCATACCATCGACTCAGCCTTCCGCATCCTCGGACTCGGCTACCCCACTGAAGTGGAATGCAGCGTAGGGCAGGTATTCATCAAAGACTGGACACCGGAGCACATCCCCGAAGGTTGTCCTCCTTCCTCTTTGGTTGAGATCAAGTTCCCTGAAACCAAGAAGAACAAATCCAAAATGAAGATGGTATGGATGGATGGCGGATTGAGACCCTTCCATCCTGATCAATTGCCTGCCAATGAACCTTTGAGCACCGATGGCAATGGCGCCAATGGTGTGTACCTCCATGGTACCAAGGGCTTGATGGTGATCGACATGTATGGCAACAACCCAAGAATCTACCTCAATTCAGGAGAAAAAATCACAGCACCTGCGGCAGATCCCAATGCATTGAAGCTGCCTGAATTCGGACACCAGATTTTCTGGACCGAAGCTTGCAAAGCCGGTTTCAACAGCAAGCAACACAAGGAATTGACCTCCTCGTTTGATTATTCCGGCCCTCTTACCGAAACCGTACTGATGGGCAATCTCGCCATCAGAAGCTACGGATTGCGCAAAGAAGTGAAGAATGCTGCCGGAAGAAACGGATTTGAATTCTACGGACGCAAGAAGCTGTTGTGGGATGGCAATGCCATGCGCATCACCAACTTCGAAGATGCCAATCAATTTGTTTCCCGCGTGAACAGAAGCGGTTGGGAATTCAAAAAATAAGGGCGCGCAATCGTCCACAAAAAAGGAGTAAGCTTTTGCTTACTCCTTTTTCTTTTACCAGAAAACATGAACCTATTGCAGGACTATTCAAATTCCAGTT
>RFVQ01000148.1 GCA_009922495.1 Chitinophagia bacterium | reverse complement strand
ACAGGCATGTTGCCTGTTTGGGATGCGGATGGCAAGGCCCAGGCAGGAGTTTTCTTTACTTACTACGAGCGTTCTGATGTAAAGGACAGAGCAGCCCGTCCACTCTTGATTTCCTTTAATGGCGGTCCGGGTACAGCATCCCTTTGGATGGAATTGGGGTATACCGGTCCAAGGATTCTGAACATTGATGATGAGGGGTATCCTGTTCAGCCTTATGGATTGCGTGACAATCCTTATTCTGTTTTGGATGTTGCTGATATTGTCTACGTGGATCCTGTGAACACCGGATTTTCCCGTCCCATCAACAAGGACGTTCCCGGTTCACGCTTCTTTGGCGTGAATGCCGATATCAAGTACCTCGCTGAGTGGATCAATAGTTTTGTCTCGAGGATGAACCGCTGGGCATCACCTAAATACCTGATCGGCGAGAGCTATGGAACCGGTCGTGTATCCGGTCTTGCTTTGGAATTGCAGCAATCACACTGGATGTTTGTCAATGGTGTCATACTCGTTTCTCCCACTACCCTTGGTATTGAGAGAGACGGACCTCTTTCCGCTGCATTGAAACTGCCTTACTATGCCGCTACAGCCTGGTACCACAAGCAATTGCCTGCGGATCTGCAATCGAAGGACCTGACGGACATGCTTCCTGAAGTAGAGAAGTTTACCATCGAGGAACTTGTTCCTGCCCTTTCCAAAGGTGGATTTTTGGAAGAAAGCAAAAGGAAGGAAGTAGCCAAAAGGATGTCGAGGTATTCTGGCATTTCTGAAACAGTGATCCTTCAAAACAATTTGAATGTGGAACTCGGTTTGTTCTGGAAGGAATTGCTGAGAGAGGAAGGATATACGGTAGGAAGATTGGATTCCCGTTACAAAGGCATCGACAAAAGAGATGGCGGAGAACAACCGGATTTCAACGCAGAATTGCTGTCATGGGAGCATTCTTTCACGCCTGCCATCAACATCTATCTCCGGGAAGAGTTGAAGTACAAGACGGATTTGAAATACTATGTATTCGGACCTGTGCAGCCTTGGGATCGTACGGGTGATCAGACCGGAGAAAACCTGCGCAAAGCCATGGCGCAGAATCCTTATCTGAATGTGCTGATCCAGTCGGGTTACTATGATGGCGCCTGCGATTACTTCAATGCGAAATACAGCATGTGGCAACTGGATCCCAGCGGCAAGATGAAAGACCGCTTGTCATGGGAAGGATACCGCAGTGGACACATGATGTACCTGCGCCGTCCTGATCTGGAGACCAGCAACCAAAGCTTAAGGGATTTTATCAAGAAGACCTTGCCCAAACCGGGTCAGCCCGCGAAATATTGATCTAGTAATTTTTATACTGATTCTTATCAAGCGCTTTTGGCCCCCAGTTGTCGAAGAACTCTAATACCCTTCTCTTGCTGTAAGACTTGTCTTCTTCCAGATAGGCGCTGTTTTGTGTATGCAGTCTGTTCCCCTTTTGGTCAAGCACTATGAAAACAGGAAATCCAAATCGCTGAGGAAAACCCAACTTCTCCAATACGGGTTTGTTCATGTTTTCTTTGCTGTAGTTCATGTGGTAGACGATGTAGTTGGCATGCATGGCTGAATCCAGTTGTGCATCTTTGGTTACAAAGTCGTTGAACCTGGCACACCAAACGCACCAGTTGCCACCGATCTGCACAAAGACATGCTTGTTTTCTTTTTTCGCTTCGGCTACCGCAATTTTCAAAGCTGAATCTACCTTCTCATAAGGGTTGTAGAGCTTGAAGTTTTTCATGTCTTGTGCAAGGAGCGTGTTCATGAAAACCATGCCGGTGATCAAAAGGATTGAATATTTCATATGCTGGTTGTTTGTTTATTGGCAGGAATTTCTGCTGCATTGATCTTTTCTGTAGGATTCATGATCCAGGTAAGCATGGATCCGTCTTTGAACAATTCAACGATGCGGAATCCTTTGTAAGAAGTGCCCCAGTTGCCTCCAACATGACTGTCGAACAAATAGGGGATGCCATCGTTCCACTTGATGCCATCCTGATCATGCTCATGTCCGTGAAAAACCGCTCTTAGGTTTTTTTGTTTTTTTACCAGCTCAACAAAAGGGGTTGATTCGATCGCATGTTTGGTCCATTTGATCGGAGGAATATGAATGAACAACAATATGTGCTTTTCATTTTCATGTTCCTTGAATTTGGCTTCCAGCCATTCCAGGTCAGGCGGCAGGTATTCACCTTTCTTGTTGGACGTAGTGGCAAACAGCAAAACGGTTTTTCTTTTTTTGATCTCAAAGTTTAGCGGTTGTTTCCAGGCGTCTTCCCATTCTTCTTTTGTTGCCAGATCATGATTGCCTTGGGTAACATAATAAGAGAAAGGAAGGGAATCTGTTTTTGATTTCAGCTCACCAAAGTAACTGATATCGTCATGCACCAGATCTCCATTGAGTACACCAAAATCAAATGGATTTTCTGCATGCATTTGTTTGATATATCCAAAAGCGGAATCCGTCATGGCAGCATATTCGGTTTTAGGCTGACCATAATGCAAGTCGGATGCTACGACAAATCGCATCATGGGCTTTGTCTTTCCCATGAAAGGGAGCTCTGATCCCATGACGGTTTTGCCATTGATCAGTAAGGCTACCGTTGAGATGTTTTGAATAAAACGGCGACGATTCATTTTTTGAGGTTGAGAGAGTTTTGGTAAGGCTGAGTAGGTTGAAGAAAAACCATTGTTAAGGTAAGGGATTCAAGTTTTACGGGAATAATTTTTGATCCACAAAATCATTGATCGATTGATAAACTGTTTCCGGCGATTCCTCCATGGGCACATGACCTGATTTTTTGATGATCAACAATCGGCTTCCTTTGATGTCTTGGTTGAAAAGGTATGCATTGCTTACATCGATCAGCTGGTCCTCTTCACCCCAGATGATCAGGGTAGGAATATGGATTTGTTTGATCTTCTCAGGAGTAGGTTTTGCTCTTTGACGGAATATATCGATGGTAGCCTGTCGGTTGCCTTCCCGAAGCAGCAGATCAAAGTAACGATCTTCCAATGCTGTAGTGATCTTGCTGTCATCGCTGTAGACATCTTCCAGGCTTTTTCGGATCAAGGCTTTGGGCGTGAACTTCGCCAATACATTGCCCACAAGCGGCATGGAGGCCAACTTGAATCCTATGTTGCCCTTTTCTTTTTTCTTCGGGTAACCGCCTGCATCGATGAGAATGAGCCCGGCAATTTTGTCCGAACTGTACAAGGCCTGGTTCCAGGCAATGCTTCCGCCGAGTGAGTTGCCGGCGATGATGCATTGTTGTACGCCCAGTCTGGTGAGCAGGGAATCTATGAAACGGTTGTAATAGGGCATGCTGTAATCCCTTTCCGGATTGGCACCGGTCAGACCAAAAGCAGGCAGGTCCATTCTGATGATGCGCTTCTTGTCTTTTAACCTGTCTACGAGACTATCCCATGTATGCAGACTCGCTGAAGTACCATGAATCAAAACCAAGGGCAGTGTATCATTCGGATTGCCCTCATCACGGTAATGTACTTGCATGCCCATAAGGGGCATGAAGCGCGAGTTTTCATTTGTGTATTTTGATTTTAATTGGTCGATAGGGATATCACTTCTGTATAGAAGGATCATGCCTGCTAAGAGTAACACTCCTAACAGCATGCTTATCCACTTGATTGCCTTAGTTATTTTTTTCATGGTTGATCTCAACGCTTCCTTTGAGAAGGGTTCTGCTGATCTGAATATGCTGGTCGAAGATATTGATGTCTGCATCCATTCCCGGCTTGAGCGATCCGATCCTGTCTTCCATCTTCATGATCCTTGCAGGTGTATGCGTGATCATGCGAATGGCTTCCACCATCGGCACTTCCGCCAGATTCATCATCACCCTGACCAATCGGTCTGCCGTGGCCACACTGCCTGCAAAGGAGGATCTGTCGGGCAGCTTGGCCACACCATCCTCAAGGATCACAGGCAATCCGGTTGCTCTGTTGCCCAAGACGCTCTCTCCTTCGGGCATGCCTGCGCCGCGCATCGCATCGGTAATGAGGGCAATGCGGTCAGGACCTTTTATTTTGTAGATCAGTTTGAGCAGGGGGGCTGGAAGATGCACGCCATCGGCAATGATCTCCACATCCAATTCATCATGCAGGTAACCGGCTTCCACTACACCTGCATAGCGGAAGGCATTTTTGCGGGTCACGCCCGACATAGCTGAATAAAAATGCGTGAGCAAAGTGTACCCATTCTCAAAGGCTTCCAGGGCTTCTTCATAAATGGCATCGGTATGTGCCATGGAAGGAAGGATGCCATGTTGGCAAAGGATCTTGCCAAACTCGATCGCACCCTTGCGTTCCGGTGCCACGCTCCAGCGTTTGATGGAACTTCCCTGTTCAAGGATCCTGTTGTATTCTGCAGGATCGGGATCACGGATATATTTGGGATCCTGTGCACCGCGTTGGTTCAAGGAGAAATAGGGGCCTTCCAGATGGAGTCCGATGAATGCCGCACCGCGTTTGTTCTTGGCGCGGGCTTGATTATACATGGCTATGCTGTTGAGGATGCCTTCGGTATCAGCTGTCAGTGTTGTGGGCATCATCGAAGTAGTGCCATGGGCAGCATGCAGTTCCGATACTTTCAAAAAAGCTTCTTCTGTCCCGTCCATGAAATCATGATCGCCTCCACCATGTACGTGGATGTCGATGAAGCCGGGTGAAACAAATGCACCTTTTGCATCGATTGCTGTGGCGTCTGAAAATTCGAGATCACCCTCTTCCACGGCAATGATCTTTCCCTCTTCAATGAGAAGCGTTCCCTTGGGAATGATCCTATCGTGCAGGATCAGTTGTCCATTGTGTATCCGGATTCGGTTCATTTCCATCTTCTGACCTTATGCCCATAAGCGGCATAGTATACAAGATACAAATAACAGGGGAAGAGCACCCAATAGGCTTGTCTCACATCCACTGCATCTGCTACATATCCATAGAGCAGGGGCATGATGGCATTCCCACAGAGTCCCATGATCATGATGGATGCCCCCAGTTTGGTGAACCTTCCCAGTCCGTCCAATGCCAGCGGCCATATGCCCGCCCATACCAGTGAATTGGCAAGTCCGAGCAATACGACAAACCAGATCGATGCATCGGCACGATGCCCCAGCAAGGTTATTTCACCCTTGGTGAAAATGATCAGCAGCGTGAAAAGCAATCCCAGTCCTGTACAGATGCGCAGCGCATTCACCTGTTTGATGAAGCGGGGGATGGTGATGATGCCGATGATGTATCCGCAGATGGTAGCGGTCAGTGTATACGATGGAAAAGTTTTGGCTTCGAGGAGAGAGATGCCCATGGAGTTGGCAT
>RFVQ01000147.1 GCA_009922495.1 Chitinophagia bacterium | reverse complement strand
CAAGAAATCATCGGTCAAAGAATTTTCAGTGAGTCAGTATCCAAGGTCACTGACGAAAGAGGAGATGAGCAAGTTGGGGTATAAGAGTGGTAAAGTGATGGGCTACAGTATAAGAACGGATCAATATCGCTTTACGGTTTGGATGCATAACTATACTTCCGACAAACCCTTTGATGAGAAGAAGGTATATGCCACTGAGCTGTATGATTATCAACGGGATCCGCTCGAGAAGGAAAATCTCGCAAAGGAAAAGCGGTATGAAAAACTATCGGCATCCCTGTATAAAAAGATGCAAGACTTTTTAAAGTCGCAGCAGAAAACATGATTTTTTTCATCTTAGAGCAGAGAAATCGAACATGTCCCCCAATTCGATGTTATGATTGGAATAACTTGATATGAAAAAAATGGCAACAACGGTAATCGTCTTGTTACTGCTCTTCATCATATTCCAATCTTTCATGGCTTTCTCTACTTCAAAAATCGAAAGACAGCAATACCAGGTCATCAAAAAGGAAAAGGATTTTGAGATAAGGTTTTATCCACCTGCCACCATGGCCACCATTCGATCAGCAGCAAGATCCTACAGAGAGCTTTCCAGCAGTGGTTTCAGAAAAATAGCAGGATATATTTTTGGGAACAATGAATCTTCTGCCAAGATCGCCATGACTTCTCCGGTGCACATGGACATCAGCGATAAGGGGTCTTCCATGAGTTTTGTGATGCCTTCGCAGTATAACATCAATGATCTTCCCAAACCCAATGATGCAAAAGTGGAGTTGCATACTTCTCCAGCCGAATATGCCGCAGCCATTGAATTTGGTGGGTATGCGAATGATGCTGCCATCAGTAAATATGCCGAGCAACTCAAGCAATCCCTGGAAGCGAAGGGCATCAAGCACATTGGGAACTTCCGATACCTGGGATACAATCCGCCCTATCAACTGGTGGGAAGAAAAAACGAGGTGATTGTTGCGGTTGAATGGAAACAGGACAATTGATTCGATTGACAACATAAAAAAAGTCACGGCGGAGACCGTGACTTTTTAATGGGAGGTTATAAGGGCTATTAAAAATCGTATTTCTTTCTTCTGGGTCTGGAAAGCATGGCAGTCGCTTCTTTGTCGTTGCCTTTGAACTTTTCTTTCGCAGGGTCCCAGTAGATTTTTCTGTTCAGCTTCATGGCAATCTGGTGCAGGAGACAGGCTGAGCAGGAACGGTGACCCACTTCAACTGGCGTGCTGGGCTCCTTTCTGCTCTTCACTGAATTCAGCCAATCGGTATGTTGCTCGGGACTATCCGTTAAATGAATCTCATTGGCTCCGATAACAGATTGCAGGATCTTGGGGTTGCTGGCATCGATGGGTTTCACACCGCTGCGGTCAGCAACAGGGTCTGTATCGGTAACGCGGTAGTTGCCTCTTGTCACCCAGATCCATCCTTCGCTTCCGATGAACTTCACGCCGGTGGGCAGTTCGTTGGACACGATCATGTTAACACCATTGGAATAGAGGGCTTCGGTTCTGAAGATGCCATGCACATTCCACAAGCCGGAGTAGTTGGGCTCATCGGTAGGGAAGGACGCCTTGCCCCACACTTCAATGGGACCACTGTATTCCATTCCCATCGCCCAATGACCGATATCGATATGGTGTGCACCCCATCCAGTGATCATGCCAGCACCGAACTGCTCGCAGCGCAACCATCCGGGTCGGCTGTTCAATCCTCTCATGGTTGCCTCCTGTGAGTGAACCCTGTCTTCTGTATAATATACTTCCGGTGTTGCCCCCAGCCATGCATCATAGTCAAGGTTGGTGGGAACCGGCATCTCTGTTTTGTTGCCACCCCCAGGATCGCCGGGCAGTCCCACTTCGATGGTGATCAATTTTCCGATCCTTCCGTTGCGCACCAGCTCACAGGCTTTCTTGAACTGAGGCCAGGGATTGTTACCTCTTTGCTGTGAACCGATCTGCAGGATCCTTCCGGTCTTCTTCACGGCATTGGACAATATCCTTCCTTCCTCAATGGTAAGGGAAACAGGCTTTTGCAGGTATACATCTTTACCTGCGTTCACAGCATGTACGCCTACAATGGCGTGATGGTGATCTGGAAGACTGATGTGAACGGCATCAATGTCCTTGTTCAGGAGCATTTCCTTGTAATCATAATAGGTTTTGATTTCCCAGTCGGCTTTTACTCCACCATTCATCTGTGCATTTCTCGCGTAGAGATTCCTGACGATATCAGGGGCCATGTTGGCGCGGTTTTTGTCGAGGTCGCACACTGCCATGATTCTTGCCCCATTGTATTTGGCGATCTCGGGCATGTCGTGTGAAGTGCCGATGCGTCCGCAACCGATGGAAGCTACGTTGATGGTATTGCTGGGAGAATTTTTTCCAAAGACAGATGCCGGAACGATGGTAGGCATTCCACTGAAGATCAGGCCTGCGGCCGAGGCTTTTGCTGATGTGTCCAGGAATTTCCGGCGACTAAGATTTTTTGTTTCTTTTTTCATATGTGTATTTGAATCGTTTGAAGAGGTGATGATAAATTTATTCTTTTTTAATATATGAGAGGGGAAATCATTTGAGTATTTTAACAGCTGGTCCCTTTTGAAAATATTGCCAGGCGGTTTCGGCTTTGGTGGCATCAAACTTTCCATTGAAGACAACCAATCTGTATTTGATCACATAGGTTTTTCCGGGTTCCAGCAGCCAGTCACGGTCCTTTGTTGGTGCGAAGCTGAAGAACATATCGCCACGACCATTGGTGTTCAATGTCCAAATCCTCATGGGTTCCGGAAAATTGAAGTTCGCGGGGTGAGAGAGGAAGGCGGCACCACCGTATTCATTGCCAGGCAAATCCCCCTGAACGATGCACCATTTTGCCCTGGAGTTACAATTGTTGTTGTCCCAGTAGGCAGTGGTTCTCCAGCCAAAGCCAGCATAGCGGTATTCCAGGATGCGAAAGGGACTGTCGGTGGCACAATTCATTTTGGAGGTGATGTCAACGATATAGTATTCATTGTTCACTTGCGGATAGACCCTCACCGTGAGCAGTTCGTTGAGGGCTACTTTTTCAGTACCGTCCTTTTTGAAGACCACATGTTCCTGCAAGGCTTCAAATTCAGAGAACACATTGCCTTCTGTTTTGGAGATGATTTTGGCAAGGCGAACGGTTCCCTGGTGTCCTCTGATGTTCCAGAAGTCGACTGTATCTTTTTCAAACTGTACATGGGTCCATGCATTCCAAACCCCATAGTGATGATAATGATCGGGTGCCTGGATTCTTGTCAGCTCTTGTCCGCGGGGAGTCCACAAGGGATGGATGAATCCGCTTCTGCCATAGTAGGGATGTTGACCTTTCGGCGGATCCACTTTGGCGTGATAATATCGTAGCAGGTTGTTGCCGTTCTGTTGTATGGTGATGGAGCTGTCGTTTTTCAAGGAACGAACGATGGGAAAGTTTTCCTTGGGGGCATTGACCAGTTCGTAGGACAGTTCTTTTTTTTCTGTGGGGGCAATGTTCCAGTAAAGCGTTCTGTTTTCCTCCTGTTTGATTTGGAAGGGGATGGGTGTTTTTTTATTGCCATCGACCTGCATCAGTGCCAATGCCGAATCTGGCAGAAAGCTCAGTTCATCGAGGTTGATGCTGGCCGGGATGACCAATCCGTTGGAAGGTCGGTCTATGGCGATCTTGAATTTTGCCAGCGATTGTGAAAGGGATGGAGAAGATATCAGCAGGAATGCTCCTGCGGCAAGCAGTATTTTTTTCATGGCAGTGGTTGGTTTTGGCTCGTTGTTCTTGTTGGATGACATTTCAAAGGAATTCTTTCTTACCTGTTCATGTGATTTCACCAATCAGTTTGAATGGGCTATATTCAATTATGTTTTTTGAAAGTACTCTTTTTCTTTCAATCCAATCAACAACAACTCATGAATAGAATTGCACTCCTGCTGTTGGGATTATTTGCCTGTTTGTCGGCAAGTACGCAGAGCATTCAGATCGACAGCAGCCGATACCCCAAACTCAATACATTGACAGCCCAACAGGATCATGATCATTTGAAGCAACAGATGGGCATCAAGAAATTAAGGCCTGGTAGGAGTGGAAATGAAAATTCACCCGATCATGCCAACTATGATGAAGCATTCGCCAATCCTTGTCCGGACTTACCGGATGCATTGACTTTGAAAAATGGCAAGAAGGTTAAGGATGCAGAAACCTGGTGGAAGGAGAGAAGGACTGAGATTGTAGAAGACTTTGAAAAGGAAGTCTATGGTCGTTTACCCAAACGGATACCGAAAGTGAATTGGACCGTCAAAGCGGTCGATCGCGAGGTGATCAATCGCATACCTGTGGTGGCCAAAATGTTGGTGGGACATGTTGACAACAGCGAATACCCTTTGATCAATGTTGACATAAACATGATGTTGGTGGTACCTTCTAACGTAAAGGGTCCGGTGCCGGTCTTGATGATGTTTGGCGGTCGACCTACTTTCCCTGCTCCAGCACAGCCATCACCCGAAGAGATGGATAAATTGAATGCGGCTTTCAAGGACATGATGATCAAGAGCGATCCATCAGTGAAAGCCATTTTTGACAAATATCCTGCCTATCAACCCGTTACGAGATTGGCATCACCCAATTTCTTTGCTCCGCCCAAAGCAGATGCAGATTTGACACCACAGGAGCGATTGCTGGCAGGTGGTTGGGGTTATTGTATCATTGAAACGAACAGTATTCAGGCGGACAATGGTGCTGGGCTCACCAGGGGGATCATTGGATTGTGCAACCAGGGACAGCCGCGAAAGCCGGAGGATTGGGGCAGTTTAAGGGCCTGGGCCTGGGGTGCGGCGAGAGGATTGGATTATCTTGAGACCGATCCATTGGTGGATGCGAAGAAGGTGGGCATTGAAGGCGTTTCAAGATATGGGAAAGCGGCGCTGGTAACGCTTGCCTTTGAGCCCCGTTTTGCGGTCGGCTTGATCGGATCTTCCGGTAAGGGTGGCGCTGCCTTGCACCGCAGGGTCTTTGGTGAAGCCGTTGAAAATCTTGCCAGCAGTGGAGAATACCATTGGATGGCCGGCAATTATTTGAAATATGCAACAGAAGAATCTTCGTTTGGAAATAAAACCGCCTGCGATCTTTCTGTTGATTCTCATGAGTTGATCGCGCTTTGCGCGCCCAGGCCTGTATTCATCAGCTATGGAATTCCGGAAAAAGGAGATGCAAAATGGCTTGATCAGACCGGAAGTTATATGGCAACAATCGCTGCTGGCTCAGTATATAAATTGTTGGGGGCAAAAGATCTGGGCCGGAGCAATGATTATAAAACTGAAAAAATGCCACCAGTTTTGAATGGATTGTTG
>RFVQ01000146.1 GCA_009922495.1 Chitinophagia bacterium | reverse complement strand
AACCACGGCTTTGGGAGATATGTCTAGAGCTTTAAAAACAGATTTAAGACTTGAAGCTTTTGCAGATGTTGATGAAGCAAATTCTGCAATCGGTGTAGCAATTGCGATGGGTAATCTTGATCAAGATGTAAAAGATTTATTAACCAGAGTGCAAAATGATTTATTTGATGTGGGTGCAGATTTAGCAACCCCAGTAGGCAAGAAAAACGATATGCCTCAATTAAGAGTTTTACCAAATGCATCTTTTGCATCAAAAAAAGCTTCCACCCTGAAAGAAGAAGTTGCTGTGAAATGATTGATTGAACGTTCACGCTCAACGATAAGCCTGACAGCAACACTTTGAACCCTGCCGGCACTGAGATTGTTTCGCATGCTCATTTTTCTCCAGAGAATGGGAGAGAGTTCGAAACCTACGATCCTGTCCAGTATCCTTCTTGCTTGTTGTGCATTGACCAGGTCCATGTTAACGGTCCTGGGTTTTTCAACCGCAGACTTAATGGCGGGTTTTGTGATTTCATGAAAAACAATTCTTTTGGTGGATACAGGGTCTAGGCCCAATACTTCACACAAATGCCAGCTGATGGCTTCACCCTCACGATCCTCATCCGTTGCAAGCCATACTTCATCAGATTTTTTGGCCAGCTGTTTCAATTCTTTTACAACCTTTTCCTTCTCTTCTGGGACAATATAGCGGGGTTTAAATCCTTTTTTGACATCTATACCCATTTCATCTTTCTCAAGATCACGGATATGACCATAGCAACTTTTAACTTCAAAATCAGCGCCCAGGATTTTTTCGATGGTTTTTGCCTTCGCAGGGGACTCAACTATCAACAGATTTTTAGCCATTTCTTCTTTCTCTTCTTCTGGTTTCTTAGAATTTCATACCGATACCGGACAATATTCATTCCGATCATACCCTTCAAACAGATGCAATAATAAGGTAAAGCCGTGATTTTTTACATTCATCATGACAAAAAGTCAATTACCTTCTTCTGAACCCTGTTATCCTTGTATATTTTTCTGTGACCCAAACCTTCGGTAATCATGAATTCAATGTTGTCTGGAGCCAAATCAATAAGAGGGCTTACATCCGATAAAGGAGTTATGTCATCATCTTTGTCATGAATCCACAAAACCGGGTTCTTCAAATAAGGCATGATTCTTTTGATGGAATAAAATGATGATCTTACACCTGCGGCACGAAAAATGATATTGTCCATTTCAGCCCTTACTTTTTCATTTAAGCGAAAAAAGTCACAGAATTTGTGAAGCGCTGTTTCTGTTTCAGTTGCAGGAGCAATGAATACGAGTCGGGCATTGGGATTGTTGAATTTTTCTTGGTGAAGGGCTACTGAAATTCCACCAAAAGAATGACACATGAAACCATCAAACTGCCCAACCTTCTCTTCAAGGACCTGGATCATTTTGGCTGTTTCAGGTGCTGTAATCGTTTTTCCTTCACTTTTGCCATGGGCTTTGGCATCCATTGCATATACGGTGTATCCCAATCGGATAAGCGGGACAACATACCGGTCGAAATTATAGGCCCTTGATTCGAATCCATGGACGATCAAAACTTTTTTTGATCCGGATTCATTCCATCTGTAACCATGAATCCTGTATCCCTCGACATCGATATCAAATTCATGGGACTTTAAAAAAATGGGAGGTGGAACATTTCTTGGCTTTCTGAAAGGCGTGCAAAAGATCGAAAATGCCATCCGGGCAGCTTTCTTGACAGAAATAACGGCAGTAAGATTCAGCTTGGCCCTTAATAAAAATATAATGATTTGCTGTGCTTTGTTCATCTCTTTTGCGTTTGCAAATATACTGCAGCCTTTATCAAATAGGACTTATTTGTGAGATTCGGCTAAATTTGTACTACAATGAATAATTTGGTTGAGTTATTTAACAGCATTCGTCTTGTTGTAATGGATATGGACGGAGTGTTGACGGATGGAAAGTTATTGCTATTGGATGACTCAAATTGGGTCAGAAAAATGGACATAAAAGATGGATATGCCATACAGCTTGCTGTAAAAAGGGGGTTGAAGATTGCAGTGGTGACAGGTTCCTTCTCGGAAGCAGTTAAGTCAAGGATGGCAAAACTGGGAGTAGACGCTTTTCATGAAAATGTCAAGAAGAAGGGAAATAAGATTGAAGAACTTGCCCAATTGCATGGATTGTCAAAAGAAGAAATATTGTTCATTGGAGATGATATTCCTGACCTTGCCGCTTTTTATGCAGTAGGAACCAAAGCATGTCCGGCTGACGCAGTTGAAGAGATCAAAGAAAAGGCAGATTATGTGTCCCGTTTCAAAGGGGGGGACGGATGTGTCAGGGATGTCCTGGAAAAGATATTGAAAGTGCAGGGGTTATGGAACAATGGTGCTGATATTTCAAGCATATGAACAAGAGTATCCATAATGCTGTCTCGTTTTTAAAGTTGATCAGGTATCCCAATTTGTTTTTCATTGCGCTTACCCAGATCTTGTTTTATTTCAAAATAGTGTTGCCTGTTTTTGCAGGTGATCCATTGCTTTCGGTCGTTGACTTTTTCTTGTTGATGTCAGCCTCTATTGCCATTGCAGCAGCTGGATACATTATCAATGATTATTTTGACATGGACATAGATTTTATCAATAAGCCTGAAAGAATGATCATTGGTAGAACTGTGAGCAGACGATGGGCCATGCTCTTGCACATGCTCATGTCCCTTACAGGCCTTTTTTTAACCGCCATTGTTTCAATGCACCTGGGTAGTTTGTGGTTATTGTTCATGAATTTTCTAAGTGTTTTTCTTTTGTTGCTATATTCCTCGACTTTCAAAAAGAAGCTCATCATTGGAAATGTCATCATTTCCTTGTTGACAGCCTGGGTTATTATTTCACTATTTGTTGCTGCTTTTAAGTGGAACGATCTGGAATACATGAATGCCAAACAGTCTGTTTTGTCAAAGCTCTATAAATACACCATTGTTTATGCTGCTTTTGCTTTTGTTGTGTCCCTGATCCGGGAAGTGGTCAAGGATGCAGAAGATCAAATAGGAGATAAACAATATGGATGCACCACCATGCCCATCAAGTGGGGTGAAACCGGGACCAAAATATTTTTATTTGTCTGGATTTTTGTCTTAGCATCGTCCTTGTTAAGCATTCTGGTTGCACAGACCCTATCTATTGCCTTGTATGATTTTTTCAATTTTAAAACCTGGGGTCAGTCAATTCTTTTGCTCATCCTTCTTCTGCAATTGATCATGATGGTCCGGAAATTAAAGAGGGCATCTGTCCCCAATGACTACTCGGTTATCAGCAGGGACCTTAAAATCTTCATGTTAACCGGAATATTGACGATGTTATCATTATAATTACATGAAAAAAATAATTTTAGCGTCAGGTTCTCCCAGGAGAAAAATGCTTTTGGAATGGGCTGAGATTCCATTCGAAGTATATGTGTCAGATGCAGATGAATCTTTTTTGGATGGGGGAGATCCTGCAGACATAGCCTGTCAAATTGCTCTTGTCAAGAACAAGGTCAGTTATGATGTTTATGAAAAATCTGACACAGATTTTGTCATTATTTCTGCAGATACCATTGTTGTGTTCAATGAAAAGATCATTGGGAAGCCCAAAAGCAGAACAGAAGCCATAGAGACCCTCACTTTATTGTCTGGGCAAACCCATCGCGTGATTACGGCTGTCTGTATTGCAGATAGAACCAATCAGGTTCTTTTTTCGGAAACCACAAAGGTTAGTTTTCATGAACTTACGCTGTCCCAAATTGAACATTACGTAGATACTTATCAACCCTATGACAAAGCTGGTGCCTATGCCATCCAAGAATGGATTGGGGTAGTGGGTATCAAAAACATAGAAGGTGATTTTTATAATGTGATGGGACTTCCTGTTAGCAAGGTTGTTCAAAAGCTTGAAGAAATATTTTTGACAGCAAATGATGATCACCAATTGAAATCAACTTCAAGCTTGATTTCAGGATGAATACTTTCTTTAACAGGACATGTCCAGGCAATTTCTTCTAATCTGTTTTTTTCTTCATCGGTAAAATGAGTACCCGCCGGCCAATTGAATTTTAAGACAATGCTTCCTATTTTTCGGGGTGCGGCTGTCATGATTTTGGTGGTTTCCATCTGAGCCCCCCTTATTTTGGGTTCCAGTTCCTTAGCCCTGATGGCCATGGTTGTGAGCATGCAGGCTGCCAATGAAGTGCCGATGAGGTCAGTAGGGGAGAATCTTTCTCCTTTCCCCTGGTTGTCAGTTGGGGCATCTGTTTCAAATGTTGAACCAGATTGTAAATGGGTTGCTAAAGTTCTAAGATCGCCGGAATAGGTAACGGTAGATGTCATCCTTTTTTTCATAAATTTACAGATCATCTCAAGAATATGGGCAAAAGCTTACTTCCTTTTCTATCTTGTTTGTTCTTTTTCGTGTCTGCTCAAGCGCAACGAATTTCTAATGCGAGCGTCAACAAGAAAAAAGAAGACAAAATCGAAAAAAGAAACAGGATCAATGAAATGATCCGAAATGAAGAGGAAGGGATAGCCGGTTTCAACAAACATTTTATTTTCAATTTCAAGACCCACCACGATGGTTACGGAATCATCCTTGAAAAAGGGATAGCCAAGACCCCCTACAAATCGACAATATTTCAATTGGAATTTGCTGAAAAACAACATCCCAAGGAAAACAAGCAAAGCAGCACTGACTTCACCAATGCTGGATTTGCCATTTTTGGGCGTCCATTCGTATATGGGAAACAAAATATTTTCTATCAAACCAAGCTCGGGGCGGGTCAGCAGATCATGATTGGGGGTAAATCCAATAAAAATGGTGTTGCGGTTTATGGGATACTGGTAGGGGGCTTTTCTGCTGGTTTGGCAAGACCTTATTACCTCGAATTCAATGTTCCCTCCGGTTCACAAAAATTGAAATTTACAGAGAAGAACAGAGCTATTTTTCTCAGTGCCGACAAGATCATAGGAGGAACAGGCCTGCAATTGGGGTGGAATGAGATGAAATTTATCCCAGGCGCCTATGGAAAAGCAAGCCTGAGGTTTGATTGGGCCAGGTTTAACCAGGTTGTTTCTGCTATGGAATTTGGTTTTGGATTCGATTATTATACATCAGGGGTGGTTCAAATGGTGGACAATCCCGCTAAATCTTTCTTCCCCACAGGATATTTAGGGCTGGTTTTTGGTAACAGGAAGTGATGTAACTTTGCACCATAAATCTGAACATGAGTTGCGGATCTGATCTTGCTGGTCAAACAGTAACAAGAGTAAAAAAACCCGATTGGCTAAGGGTAAAACTCCCCACAGGAGAAGGATACAGACATGTAAGGGGCTTGGTGGATACCCATAAACTCCATACCATTTGTGAAAGCGGCAATTGTCCCAACATGGGAGAATG
>RFVQ01000145.1 GCA_009922495.1 Chitinophagia bacterium | reverse complement strand
TGTCGGCACCATCATAGCCTTCCGGATCTTTCAGGAAGAGAACGGGATCGCTGCCGGAACGGAATTGCACCCCCTGGTGTTCAGCAGGAAGAAATCCATTGCCCCAAAGGCGCGCATAAAGCGGCTGATCCTTGGAGGCATTTTTCGAAACCAGTACAATGAATGCAGGCAGGTTCTTGTTCTCCGATCCGAGTCCATAGCTGATCCAGGATCCTATTGAGGGCCTGCCCGGCAGTTGGTGTCCTGTTTGGAAAAACGTGATGGCCGGATCGTGGTTGATCTGTTCGGTGAACATGGATTTGATGATGCAAAGCTCATCCACCACATTGGCCGTATGGGGAAGCAGGTCGCTTACCCAGGTGCGGGATTTTCCATGCTGGTTGAATTTGTAAACAGAAGGAACCACCGGCAGGGAAGATTGATTGGCACTCATGCCCGTAAGGCGTTGTCCCTTTCTGATCGAATCCGGCAATTCTGTTCCGTATAGTTTTTGCAGCTGGGGTTTGTAATCAAAGGTTTCAAATTGCGAGGGACCACCGGCCATGAAAAGAAAGACCACTCGTTTGGCTTTGGGTGCGATCATTGGCAAGGCCGCTTGAATCTGTTCTTCGAGTGATCCGGCATGTGCTCCCAGCGGCGACAACAATTGCTGCAAAGCAAAAGCACCCATCCCCATCGCGGTACGGTTCAAGAAATTCCGCCGATCCAGTTGGCGATAGAGATCCCCTAAGGCCGGATCCTGGATTCTTTTTTCTTCGTGATGGTGTCCCATGTTATCTTTTTGTGATGACGGCATCGCTGTTCAAAATGGTATTGGCCACCACGGCATTGGCTGCGATCATGGCTGGATTCAATTGGTTGTTTGTTTTGTAAAGACCTGTTTTCAACCAACCTTTTGCTTTTTCCGGTCTGCTGCTGAATTTTTCCAACTCCTTTTTTTGGAGGGCAAGCAGCAATTGCAATTCTTTCTCGGAGGGTATTCTCGCACTCAAACGACGGTAGGCATAGCGGATGGCATCCGTTGCATTTTCAAATTGTGCCATCTGTTCCCCCAGTACTTTAGAGGCTTCCACATAAGTTGGATCGTTCAGCAATACCAGGGCTTGCAGTGGCGTATTTGTTTTTTGTCGGCGCGACAAACAGGAACTTCTCTCCGACGCATCAAATGTTGCCAAAGTGGGATGGGGCACCGTGCGCTTGGCCACTACATAGAGGCTTCTTCTGTAGATTGCATCGGTGCTGTCTGGTACATAGCTTGCAGAATTGATTTCCCACAATCCTGCAGGCTGATAGGGCTTCACACTGGGGCCTCCTGTTTTTTTGTTGAGGAGACCTGCTGCCGCCAGTGCATTGTCGCGCATCATCTCTGCCGTCAGTCGGTTGGCGGGCCCCCTGGCCAGCCATTTGTTCTCCGGATCCATTTCGCGAAGCGATGCAGAGGCAACGGACGATTGCTGATAGGTATCGGAGAGAACGATCAGTTTGATGATATGCTGCACATCCCATCCTGATTCCCGGAACTCCACCGCCAACCAGTCGAGCAGTTCAGGATGAGAAGGCAAGGCTCCCTGGTTGCCAAAGTCCTCGCTTGTCTTTACGAGTCCCATGCCAAAGAATTGTTGCCAGATGCGGTTCACAGCCACCCTTGCCGTGAGGGGATGATCGGGATGCGTCAACCATTGTGCGAGTCCATATCGGTTGTTGGGCAATCCTTTTGGAAAGCGAAGGATCTCTTCCGGTGTGTTGGCTGAAACTTCTTCGCCTTTCATGTTGTATTGTCCCCGTTGCAGCAAATATGATTTTTTCGGAGTGGGCATCTCTTCCATCACCATCAGCTCTTTCACTTTTCGCATTTCATCCAACAGCGCTGTGCGCGATGTTTTCAGTTCTCTTAAGGAACTGGATACCGGTTGGTCGATGGCATTGCTGTAATAGGATGACAAGATCTCTCTTTCCTGAACCGTGAGTTGATCCTGGGCTTTTGCCGCAAGGTTTGTCCAGTTCTGTTTACCAGCCAGCATGCTCAATTCAAATTCCGTCAGCCTGCGGTTGTAGACCAATACCTCATCCACCTTGCCTCCTGTGAACCCTGCGCCTCTGTACCAGCCGCCAATCTGCAATGCCGGTTCATTCTTGTTGAAGAAGATGATGTCTTTGTAGAGTTTATCTTTTATGGTTTCTGTTGCAAGTCTTGTACCATCCTGGTAAAGATCGAGTCCTGCTGCTTTGGAAGACCCGTCATAGACAAGCGATAGATGGATCCACTTGTCTCGCGGGATATCCTGCATTGTTTTTTTGATGATGGCATTGGATGGAGCCGTATGGGCCATGATCAGTTCGAAGCGGTTGTTCTTAACGGACACGCTGTAGCCTTTGAAATTGTACAAGCGTTCCGCATCGGCCTTGTGAAAGATGACACCCTCCTTAAAATGCTTGGGTATCCAAACCCAGATGCCGATGGTGAAGGGATCCGCACTGCGAAATACGCCGGTATGGTTGAGGTCGAGGTAAACGTCACCATTCAGCTGCAAGCCTTCTCCCTCTTTGCCTTTGGTGAAGACGGGCTTGTCTCCTTTGGATCCCCAATCGTGTTCCATTTCCCCTTTCTTGCTGGTATCCAGTTGGTCTGACAATGTACCGTTGAGCGTATGCTGTGAGACCAATCCTTTTTGGGGAATTCTTTCCAGTTCCAGCGATTTGTATTTTTCCTCCTTGATCCATTTTGTGGCGCGGTCTTTGGAGAGCAGGTATTGGCTGACCATTTCTTTTTCCTGTTCGCTGATCTTTTGTTGCAATGCTTTGATCACTGTTTCCTGTTGTTCAGTTGGCAGCGGCAATGCCGGTGTGGGCATATCATCGTTCCAAGATATTTGTCCTGCCTCCAAAACATTGTTGAAAAAGGAATAGACCTGGTAATAGTTTTTCTGTGAGATGGGATCGTATTTGTGGTCATGGCATCTTGCACAACCGATCGACATGGCCATGAAGGCTTCACCAAAGGTATTGGTGCGGTCCATCACATACTCCGTTTGAAACTCCTCTTCAACGATGCCACCTTCCATGTTCTGCTGGTGGTTGCGGTTGAAGGCCGTGGCGATGATCATGTTGCGGTTGGGATTGGGCATCAGGTCGCCTGCCAGCTGTTCATGGATGAAACGATCATAACGCATGTTTTGGTTGAAAGCGTTGATGACCCAATCGCGGTATGGAGACATGTCTCGCATCCTGTCAACTGTATAGCCATGGGTATCGGCATACCTTGCCAGGTCCAGCCATTCCGCTGCCATGCGTTCGCCATAGTGGGGTGAGCGCAGCAGTCGGTCTACTTGCATTTCAAATGCATTTTCACGCTTGTCAGCCAGGAATGCATCCATCTCTTCCGGTGTCGGTGGGAGTCCTGTTATGTCGAGGCTTGCTCTCCGCAACAGCAATTCTTTCGAAGCCTTGGTGGATGGTTGCAGGTTCAGGCTCGTCAGCCGCGCTCTTACAAAACGATCGATTGCGTTTTCTGCACCCATCACGGTGGGTGGTTCCTTGCGTTGCGGTTTCACAAAGGCCCAGTGCGGTTTGTATTCGGCCCCTTGTTCGATCCATTTGATGATGGTGGCTTTTTCTTTGGCGCTAAGCGTGAGGTGAGATCCCGGTGTGGGCATGACATATTCCGGATCACGGGAGAGGATGCGGTGGAAGACTTCGCTGTTTTGTATATCGCGGCTTTTGATCGCGAATTTTCCGGGCGTTTCCGGAAGCGGCCCGAATGCAGATGCTGATTTGTCGAGACGCAATCCCGCTTTTTGTTTGGCCTTATCGGGACCGTGACAGGCAAAGCATTTGTCGGACAGGATGGGTTTGACATCCATGTTATAATCCAGTGGCGCTGTGATGGATTGGTATTCCTGCAGGACAGCTGCCTCCATTCCCAAAGGTTTGGATCGGGTGGCTGTGGGAATGGCAATGGAAGCAATAGGATCGGCATCGGTTTTGGATGCTGCAATTGTTTCAGGCGCTTTGGTTATTTTTTTCTTGCCCTCAAAGCTTGCGCCCGCTACAATCCAATGTTGAATGCTTTCAATCTCAGCAGATGAAAGTTGTTTTTTCCCTTTGGGGGGCATGTGGTTCTCGTCTTCCATCGGAAGCAACAGATGGGTGTAGAGCTTTGAATGTTGTGGATCGTTGGGCTTCAGGATGGTTCCGTGTTTTCCTCCTTTTCGTATGAAGGCTTCTCCATCAAGGCGAAGTCCTCCTTTCATTTTCGATGCTGAGTGGCAGCTGTAACATTTCTGTTTGAGGATCGGTTGGATCTCCTGCTGATAGGCAGAATACAAAAAGGTGTCTGACTTAGCGATGATTGTTGTATCTGTGGCTGAGTCTTCTTTATCATAAGAAACCCTTGCGACTTCTGTTGACCCAAACAGAAAGCCCTCTCCATGGGTCAGCGTACCCCCATAGTGACTGGCAACAGCCATTGTTACAGTAGTGATCCAGATGAGTTGACGCCTGTAAGGGGCCACAAAATAGGAGACAAGGGAGAGTGCTGCAGTAGCGATGCCCAATCGCAGGTGAAGGGTTACCAGTTTTTCTTCATAGTCACCGGAAAGGGAGAGAAGGTAACCGGCAACACAGGATGCCAACGCGCCGATTGATGCGATCAACAATGCCAACTTCACGGCTTCTGCCATGGATTCCCATTTCTGTTTGGGCAGCAGGGAAACGACAAATGCCAGCAGCAGGATGCCGATGGGCAGATGGACAAGAAGCGGATGCAGGTGGCCGATGGTGGAGGTCATGTAGGCAGGCAATTACCCATACAATTTCAAGAAAAAATACGAGTTAACCCACATTGAGAAAAAATAGGCAATGCCTATAAATAGACAGACAGATTGTAGTATCTTTTAGTTCATTATGAAAAGGCGTCAATTTGTAGGTCTTGTTGGCAATACCAGCCTCTGTTTGCTGGCAGGAAAAATGCATGCATTTGCAGAAGCAAACCCTTCCCATGCATCCTCAGAATTTCTTTTTGTGGAAGCAGAACAATTCAAAAGCCATGGTGGCTGGGAGTTGGATCAGCAATCCATGGACCAGATGGGATCTCCTTATCTATTGGCACATGGACTGGGTATTCCCGTGAAGGACGCAACGACTGATGTGGAGTTTCCATCTGCCGGTACCTACCGTGTTTGGGTTCGCACCAAAGATTGGGTGGCACCCTGGAAAGCGCCTGGGGCACCCGGTAAATTTCAACTCTTGGTAAATGGAAAGCCATTGCAAGAAACCTTCGGCACCAAAAGTGCTACCTGGCATTGGCATGATGGTGGCAAGGTAACCGTTACCAAAAAAACCAAATTGGCCCTGCATGACCTGACAGGCTTTGAAGGGAGGTGTGAGGCGATTTTGTTTTGCAAAGACAGCTCTTTTGTTCCTACCCATGATATCGAACAGCTC
>RFVQ01000144.1 GCA_009922495.1 Chitinophagia bacterium | reverse complement strand
CTGAGCAGCCACGTTGCTGCGAAAGGGCTCCTGGCTGTCGCGGTAGTAGCGCTTTTCAAAGGGACTGGTATCCATGAAGACAAACAACACTTTGGTGCCATCTTCTGATACCCTTTCAAAGGCATGATAGCGCGCTGGCATGTTCCAACGCCTGCTGATCTTGCTGTAGGCAATTTCGGCTTCAGGGTCACCCGCATAATCATGGTTGCCCAATACAGGATACCAATCGGTTTGCAAGGCATGGGCACTGTAGATATCTTCAAAACTTCTTTTCCAGGCAGGATCCTGCACACTGGCAACTCCCTTGGGATAAAAATTGTCTCCGGTGCTAACGATAAAATCAGCCCCCAACTGATAGGAGGCACGACCCAATTGAATTGCCACTTCTTTTTGGAAATATTCCCCGGATCTTCCCCAATCTCCTATCACCAAAAAATCCAATGCAGCGGTTGATTTTTTCAATCCGTTGATTGTGCCGCCACGATAACCACCATCAAATGGATTTTGTGAAAACGAATGGAATACTGTTGCGGTCAGAAGGATGAGAATGAACGATCTTTTCATGCACCAAATATAAGTGCAAAAAAAAGGCGGAACCAAACGAATGCTTAGCGATCAATTGACTTCCTGAACAAGAAACCAGGTATAACCATTCGCGGGTATATCGACCTTCAGGCCCAACTGCTGCCGGGTGTCCAATGCAAGCTGTTTCATCGATTCACCCTTTTCCATTATGGCAACCTTCCCTTTCAATCCGCTATAATACAGGGGCAATTGAAGGGTACGGCTGATCGGCGCTGCAGTAGGATTGAACAGCAGCACAAAGGCCCTGTCTTTGAGTGTCGTGCTCACATGCATCCAGCCATCCCAATCCCTGCCATCAGCCCTTCTCAAATGCACAATGGGCGCATTCAGGATATTGCGATACCGCTTGTACCAGTCGATGGTCTTTTTGACCATGAGCCGGGTCGTATCTGTATCATACAGCCGGGGACCACGGTAGCAGGCCTGCACGCCCGCTCCATAATATTGCACCATGAGCTGCTCATATTCTTTCAGGTGATCCTTCAGGGGTTCAAGTACGGCTTCGGGGCCGCCTCCCTGGTAACGGGTCAATGGAACAAAGCCCCAACCCATCGAAGGCAATTTCTCTTTGGTACCATCATGGATGTTCTGCCGGTTCAAGATCATCTGCTGCTCTCTTGAAAGCGAGAAATTCACCTCCCGATATCCCACGGCGATCTTGTGCGTGCCATCCAGAAAATACCAGTCCGGTGCATTGACATAAATCCCGTTCTCATTGCACCACCGGTACAACCCCTTTTGCAATTCCATCTGCCGCCATTGTGAATCATCCAATCCCTTGTGTCCGGGATGAACGGTAGAGGCACAGACATCCCCGGGATAGGGACCGTCATTCTCAAACAGATCAAAGCCGGTGGCCGACATGAAATATTTGAGTCGCTCGATGTAGTTCAATCCCCATGCACTTCCCATGCAGGGAGCATTCCCAAAGAAGGCCCCACCGGGCTTGCCCGTCTTCGGATCAATCACATCGGTTTCATCATTGATCCGCCTGCTGCTGAACAAAGAATAACTGCCAATGAGAATTCCTTTAGAGTGCGCATAATCAGCCAATGCTTTCCAGCGTTTCACATTCGCAGCAGCAGTATCTTCCATGTTGCAATGACTGCCGAAGCTGAGGATCAATGCCTCGTATCCAGTGGCCACACACTGGTCAACCGCTGTCTTCACCTGTTCATCATTTCTACTGATCAGGTGCATGAAGATCGGATTAGAAGTGGTCCAGGGTGCAACCGTTGCATACATGCGCTGGATCATCATCCCCCTTCTCTCCCGGTCATAGCTGTCCATCAGCAACTCATGGGTGCGGGGCGACTTCATCATTTCCCCTGGTAACAATTCGACGGCCGTAACTTTTTCAGGATAGACCTCCAGGATGCAAGGTGTCTGGTAATTGTAATTCACCTGTGAGGTATAACTCGAATCGATTTTCCAATGCGTGGTCTGATCACTGATATCATAGCGCATGGCATTGTTGAAAGCATAATTGGTTTCAACATATAATCCATGTTGTTTTTTCATTTGATCAGGGCTCCCCACAACGGCACTCTCCTCTTCTACCAATCCCAACGATTCATTAACGATGCGGTTGATGGTGAGGTTCTTTCCGGAATTGTTTTTGACAGCCACCCACTTCACGATCAAGGGCATGCCATCATACAATTCATAATTCACTTCTACTTCCACACCCTTCAATCGCTCCAGGGAGGAATTGAATCGAAAGCGGATCAACTTGCCCTTGGGTTGTTCGAGATTATAAGCCCATGTCTTGCGCTTCCAGCGAATGAAGGGCTGAAGATCGCTGACCTCCATGCCCACATACTGAAGATCCTTTTCACCGGCCTTGAATCCATCGATCCAGGAAGGCATGAGATAGGCCTTTTCTTTTTGTCCTACCAATCCTCCAACCGCCAACTGCTCACCATTGATGGTGATCAATGCCTCTGGGCGAATAGCCCGCAACAACTGTTGTCCGCTCGACAGATTCGTGAAATCAATGCAGGCCAAGTTGGGCGCGATCCTGAAACTTCTCTTGACCAACCCATTGTACAAGATGATGTCTTTCCCATTCTGGGATTGGTACACCCCTGCCTTTTGCTGGGGAGCAGCTACCAGCCAATCGCGCACGAGCGCCTGATCAAAGGAAGGATTCCATATAGGAAGGGATTGAGAGAAAACAGTTTGATGAAAAAACATCAACAACAAAAAGGATCTCAGGTAGGGCATGGTATACAATTTAAGGGATCATAGCATGATCAGTGCCAGCAGCAAGACGGTGATGAGTGCAGCTATGCTCATGAACAGGGTGGCTATTGAAAAGGTTTTGTAAGTGGAGGACATGCCCATGCCGCTGAACTGGGAGATCACCCAGAAATAGGCATCGTTGGTATGGCTGATCATCATGGTACCACCCGCGATCGATGCCAGCAACAGAGAAAGTTCAGTAGGTGTATCCAATCCAGCTGCAGCAGCCAAGGGTGCAATGATAGAAGTGACCACAATGATGGCCGAGGTGGTACTTCCCTGTGCCGTTTTGAGCAGCACGCCCATGCACCAGGCAATGAAAAGAAAAAACAGTACGCTGCCATCAGAACCGGATGTGAATCCTGTTACCAGATCGGCAATCGATGTTTTCTTCAATACTTCACCAAAGACGCCTCCTGCCCCTACGATCACCAGGATGCTTCCTGCATGCAGGATGCCTTCCTTGATCCATCCCTGAACAGAGGACCGATCAGCTGATGCAACAGTGGTCAGGCTCAATCCGAATCCGATCAACAGGGCAATGACGGGATGACCCAAAAAATCAATGGTCATTCGCATCGCAACAGGCATCTCCAGAAAAAAAGAAAAAGAACTGATGGCGATCAGCAACAAGGGAACCAGGATCGGTAAAAAAGAACGGCCCAAACTGGCATCACCTGTTGTGATGGTTTCAAGTGTTTCTTCTTCAGTTGTCTCCACTTTTGCAGCGATGCGGGAGCTGAACCACCAGGCCACGATGGCCAGGGGAATGGACATCAGCAATCCAATTCCGATCACAGTACCCAAATGTTCTTTGAGGCCGAGGTTGGCTGCACCGGCAATGCTTCCCGGATGCGGCGGCAGCAAGGTATGCGTGATGTACAAACCACTGGCGAGTCCGCATACAATGGCTGCATGCCTTTGCCCGCTCTTCTTCGCAAGCGGCTGGGTAAGCCCGCTTAAAATGATGTATCCACTGTCGCAAAAAATGGGGATGCCCACCACCACACCAATCACCGTGATGGCAGCAACCGATCGGCCTTCTCCAAACAGTTGTAAAATGAAATTGGCAATGCGCAGGATGCTGCCGCTTTTCTCCAAAACTGTACCGATCAAGGTGCCAAGGATGACAACCAGTCCGATCTTCTTCATCATGTTGCCAAAGCCTTCGTTCGCCGCATTGGCAATATCACCAATGGGTATGCCACTGAAAATGCCCGTGAGCAAGGCGGCCAGCAAAAGAACGACAAAGGGATTGATCTTGAATGTAGATCCCATCACCACAATGAAAAGGATGGAACAGGCAATGAGCAACAACAAAGGAATTCCAGTCAGCATATGAATTTAAATATACTGCTAGATCCTTTTAGTCCTGAAAAAATCTTGAATGGTGATGAATGAATCAAAAACTTTGTTTCACCGCCTCTTTGATGAAGCGTTGCGGAGCAGCCATGGAAAGTTTTTTATCACCTGCAATGGAGGACAATGTAACCACGCTTTCTATTCCCAATACACCAAGATCGCGATCGGATAACAGCGAATCACCACAGATCACCCTCACCCTTTTGTTGTATTGTTGCGCAAATCTTGCCAATGTTCCCACTACCTTGCCCTGCATCGATTGCTCATCCAAACAGCCTTCACCGGTGAGGATGATATTGGCTTCTTTTATTTTTGACTCGAGTCCGATGGCATCGATCAATTGCTCCACACCGGGCAACAACCTCGCTCCTAAAAAAACATCACAACCCGCGCCAAGCCCACCTGCTGCACCTGCTCCGGGTTCTTCGGCGACAGAGCGACCGAAAAATTTCATGAACAGATCATCGAGGTGCTTCAATCCATCATCCAACAATTGCACTTCCTCTGCTGAGGCACCTTTCTGGGGACCGTATACAAAGGATGCACCCTCGATGCCGCAAAGCGGATTCTTCACATCACAGGCCACTTGAAATTCCACATCCTCCAGAAGATCCGTTTCAGGCATCACAATCTCTTCGATCTCCAAAAGGCTTTCTCCGCAGGGATCCAAAGGATCTCCATTCTTGTCGAGGAACATATAGCCCAAGGCATCTGCCATGCCGATGCCGCCATCATTGGTGGCACTGCCGCCAATGCCGAGTATGATTTTCTTGGCCCCTCTCACAATGGCATCACGGATCATGAGACCGGTACCATAGGTCGAAGCCCGCATGGCATTCCTGGCCTCCTGTTTCAATAGCGCCAGTCCACTGGCTGCCGCCATTTCAATATAGGCAGTCTGGCTCTCTTCTGCATATTGGTAGCGGGCGGTAATGGGACTGCCCAGAGCATTCACTGTTGCAGCACTTACTTCCACCGTTCCAAAATAATGCTGGATGATGGATGCATATCCATCTCCACCGTCAGCCAAAGGATAGGCTTCTACGGTCGCTTCGGGATATAAAGCAACGATCTCTTTGCGGAGCAGGTCACACAAAGAGATCGCGTCTATACTCCCCTTGAACTTGTCCGGGGCGATGAGAATTTTCATTTTCTTTTGGGATAAACAGCGTTCACGCCCAGCTCCTCTTCAATGCGGATGAGCTGATTGTACTTGGCCATGCGATCCGTACGGGAGGCAGAACCGGTCTTGATCTGTCCGCAATT
>RFVQ01000143.1 GCA_009922495.1 Chitinophagia bacterium | reverse complement strand
AAGGGCAATATCGTAGCCAAAGTACCAAGAGGTACAGGAGTACTTGTGCTGGCTACCAGCCATGTAGAACTCTTTAAAAATAATATTGTTAACAACAGAACAATGGGTGTTGGTGTGTTTAGTTATTTTATCACAGAAAATAAAATCAAAGACAAGTCCTATGATCCTTATCCATCAATAATTGAAATACACGACAATTCTTTTGAAAGAAAAAAGGGAAGGGCTCCTGCAGAGGGTAGAATTGGACAGCTATATCGTTTTAAGCTAAAGTTTGGAAGAAATCTCCCAAATATCATATTCGATGGAATTGTAAACCCTGATGCCAAAGTCATGCTACTGCTTTGTATCAGGAACAACACCAATCAAAGTTTTGCAAATATTGATGCCCTCAATGGTTTTAAAAATATAAATAGGAGTTTATCTGGGTATGATTGTTCAATGTCGGCTGTTGAGCCCAAATAATTTTTGATCGATGCAAATGAAACGATTATATGGCATAGCAGCATGTGCACTCCTGATGATGATATTCAATTCCATCATGTCGTTTGTAAGTCAACCTTATAAAACAAGACTTTCCGAGTATGGTTTGTTCATGGGAGACATAAGGAAGCAGGTGCCAGCACCCGGTGTTTTGCTTTACGCACTCAATGCTCCACTCTTTTCTGATTATACTCAAAAACTCCGATTTGTTCAGTTGCCCGTGACTTCAACTGTTTCCTATAATCCAGATTCGGTTTTTCAATTTCCGGTAGGTACACGTATCGCTAAGACATTTTTTTATTACAACGATGAACGTTCCCCATCCAAAGGCAGGAGATTGGTGGAAACCAGGATTCTCTTACATGAGGAGAAAGGCTGGAAGGCACTACCATATGTATGGAATGAAGATCAGTCCGATGCATTTCTTGAACTCGCTGGTATAAATAGCAGAGTGCAATACATTAATCATTCAGGCGACAAGATTGCTTTTGATTATCAGGTTCCCAACATGAATCAGTGCAAAAGTTGTCATGAACGAAATGGCGTGTTGACACCCATCGGACCATCAGCAAGGCAATTGAATGGAGGATTGGACTATGAAGGTAAAACAATGAACCAGCTTATGAAATGGAATGAAGCGGGTGTACTATCGGGACTTCCGGAAGATAAAACCTCTATTCCTAAGATGGTGGATTACTCTGACCCATCCAAATCCCTCAATGAAAGAGCTTTGGCATACCTCGATGCAAATTGTGCACACTGCCACAATCTAGCGGGACAGGCCCAGACATCCGGATTGTTTCTTGATTGGTTTACAAAAGATAAAACCGCATTTGGATTTTATAAAACACCGATCGCAGCCGGTAGAGGTTCTGGAGGATTAAATTTTGATATTGTACCTGGTAAACCATCAGAAAGCATACTTTTATTCAGGATGGCCTCTACTGATCCGGGAATCATGATGCCGGAGTTGGGAAGAAAGTTCAAGCATACCGAAGGGTTGCAATTGATTGAGGAATGGATAAAGAGTATGAAGGCAGAAAAATAAAAGCACGATGATAAAATTATTTTTATTATGGGCCCTCTTGATTTTCAATGGGTCTTCAATTTTTGCACAATACACTTCCAAGCCCAATATCATTTACATCCTCGCTGATGACCTTGGTTATGGTGATGTGAAAGTCTACAACAAGAATAGCAAGATCGCTACGCCCAACATCGACAAACTCGCTATGCAGGGTATGCGATTCACCGATGCGCATTCTACCTCCGGTGTTTGTACGCCCACCCGCTATTCGGTCATGACTGGACGATATCCCTGGAGAAGCCAAAAGCCGGTTGGCGTATTGAATGGTTTCAGTCGCCCCTTGATCGAGAACGATCGTGCAACGGTTGCATCGTTATTAAAAGAGAATGGATACAATACTGGTGTCATCGGTAAGTGGCATTTGGGTTTGGGATGGACACCCAAACGGGAATATGCCCATCTGCTGAGTAACAAAGGCTATGGCATTGACAATGAAATGAATCCCGATCATGTGGATCTTACCAAAGGCATGACAGTGAGTCCCAATACCAATGGATTTGATTATTCTTATGTGCTGCCCGCATCACTCGACATGCAACCCTATTGTTATGTAGAGAATGGGCAACTGGCTTCACCGCTAACAGCCATGACACCGGGCAACAAGCCGGATAGCGGATATGCAGGTGCTTTCTGGAGGGGTGGATGGATGTCACCTGATTTTGATTTTTTTGATGTGATCCCGGGCTTTACCCGCAAGGCCAATGAATTCATTCGCAAGCAAACAAAAGAGAAACCTTTTTTTCTCTACTTGCCCATTCCGGCGCCCCATACGCCCTGGGTGCCTGCAACGCAATTTCGTGGAAAATCAAAGGTGGGTGAATATGGAGATTTCACGGAGCAACTGGATGCATCAGTGGGCATGATCCTCAAAACGCTTGATAGCATGAAGCTATCCGAAAATACCATCGTCATCTTTACCAGTGACAACGGTCCCTATTGGCGAGAAGATTACATCAACAAATACCAACACCAATCTGCGGGTCCCTGGCGGGGAATGAAAGGGGATGCATACGAAGGAGGTCATCGGGTGCCCTTCATTGTTCGCTGGCCTGGTAAGATTAAACCCGGTACTATCTCTCATGCCACCACCAGCCATGCCAACCTCCTGGCAACTGCTGCTGAATTGGTCAACAACCAAGATCCTCATTACCAGGTGGAAGACAGCTACAGCCTTATGGGTGTATGGAAAGGAACATCTCCAACCATAAAGGGACAAGAAGCCGTGGTGCATCATTCTTCCAATGGATTTTATGCCATCCGAAAAGGGGATTGGAAACTGATTGTGGGATTGGGTTCGGGAGGATTTACAGTGCCCAAGTTGATCCAACCGAAGAATGGTGAGCCCGGTGTACAATTGTACAACCTCCGATCAGATCCACACGAAGATAAAAACATGGCATCCCTTCATCCCGAGATCGTAAAAGAGCTGATGGAAAAATTAGAGCAGATCAAACAATCAAAACAACCATAAATTCCAACACATGAAATTTCAGAAGTATTGCTTTGTCTTCTTGGCCATGCTGGTCAATTTTTCTGTGCTCTTCGCACAGCCAACGGTGCAACCCGTTCAGATTGTGATCACTCCCAACCATGCCAATTGGGAATACAAATTGGGAGAGCCTGCCAGCTTCTCCATCCAGGTATTGAAATTTGGAGTGCCTCAGCAGAATGTGGTGATACAATATCAAGTGGGTCCGGAAAGGATGAAGCCGATGAAAGCAGATTCTGTCTTGCTGAAAGACGGAAGATTCACCACCAGTAGCTTCACCATGAAAGAGCCGGGTTTCCTCAGGTGTGTGGTCACAGCAATAGTGGATGGTAAACCCTATCGCAACCTGACCACTGCCGGTTATGATATCACTGCCATCCAACCTGCAGTTGAGAAGCCGGCAGACTTCGAACAATTCTGGTCGGGTGCAATAGCAGAATTGTCCAAGCTTCCGCTGGATGCCAAATTCACCTTGCTGCCCGAAAGATCATCCTCCAAAACCAATGCCTATCATGTGAGCTGCCAGGGGTATGGTGGATCAAGGATCTATGGCATGCTGGCTGTGCCGAAAGCTCCCGGTAAATATCCTGCCGTACTGCAGGTGCCCGGTGCCGGTATTCGTCCTTACTCTCCCGATCTTGAACTGGCCGACAAAGGTGTGATTGTTTTCACCATTGGCATCCATGGCATACCTGTTAACCTCGATCCTCAGGTCTATGTTGATCTTACCAATGGTGGACTCAAAAGCTATTTCTATTATAACCTGGATGACCGCGACAAGAATTATTACAAGCGGGTCTATACCAACGTGGTGCGTGCCAATGACCTGCTGGTTTCATTGTCGGAATACGATGGAAAAACACTGGCTGTCATGGGTGGCAGTCAGGGTGGAGCGTTGACGGTTGTAACGGCTGCCTTGGACAAACGTGTGAAGTATATGGCAGCCTTGTATCCTGCATTGGCTGACATGCCCGGCTATCTGAAGGGCAGGGCAGGGGGCTGGCCGCACATGTTCAGCGAAGGGCATCCCTGGAATCCACAAAGTGAAAAGGCCAAGGCAGCACTGGCCTATTATGATGTGGTGAATTTTTCCAGACAGATCAACATTGAGGGATACTATTCATGGGGCTTCAACGACGAGACCTGTCCCCCTACCTCTTTTTACGCTGCCTACAATGTAGTGACAGCTCCCAAGCAGGCAAACATCTTTCATGATACGGGTCACTGGACATATCCCGAACAGAGACTTGCGATGAACAACTGGTTGCTCTCGAAGATCAAGCCATAGAAAGACTAAGGCCAATCGGTTTCAATGCCTTGCTGGCGGATGAAGTGCTGGAAGTTTTTCAGCACTTCATTTTTTTCACGCACTTCTCGTGGTAGAAGTTCATGCTGGTGACAATAGGCAATCAAACATCCCACGGCCTCACCGATGCTCCATTCCACAGGATGCAATCGGTAACAACCATTGGTGATATGGGTTGTGCCGATATTCTTGCAGGCAGGCAAAAGATTTTTCGTTTTGATGGGGATCAATGCACCCAGCGGAATTTGAAAAGGAACAGATGGGAAGTCGATGTAATTGTTTCCTTTGCTACTGGGATGCAGATCGATATGATAATATCCTATCCCAACACTGTCTTCAAAAGCAACGGCCCCGCCCTTGCATTTGGATGAAGGGTTTTGGGAGGATTGTGCTTTCCCTACATGTTCTTCCTTGATGGTAAACAAAGCCTTGATCCTTCTGGCTTCGCGCACATAAGGATATTTGGCGAGACCGTCCTTTGTTCCCATCACATCATACCGCAACCGCAGTCCCGGCCATCCTTTTCCACCATCGGGTCTTGGTGCTTCGGTTTGCAACCAGTACAGGAGTGATAAACTCAACTGCTTGGCTCGATCAACATGAAGTTGAAATTCTTCTTCTGTGACATCCACTATGTTTCCGAGCATGTAATCATTCTGTGGCCAGTTGACAATGGTGATGTCGCCTTTGTAAACGCCTTTGGTAAAATTTCCTTTGTTAGATTCAAAGCTGTTCCGGTGGCCACGCCTTCCGGATGAAATCCCAATGTTTTGGGTTCCAGTGTCTGCGGATTGGAATAGTTTAGGTCCAGTAATTTCCCCGACCAGTTCGGTTCCAGTGGCGGGATATGATTCTTCCAGAAATCATATTCCTTCGGTTTTTCGATCACATGGTTTTCGCCCGGCTGATAGTCCATGGCAAAGCACATCGTGAAGGACTGCACCCGACGTCGAGGTAATCAACCCAATGCCACGCGGGGCGTGTGGGATTGGACGCTTTCGCGCCGTGTCAAAGAGCCCCTCAGCTTGCAGCGTGCGCTTGAGCGCCTCAAGCTCTCGCGAAAGGAGGCCCATGCCACCGGCACGCTCCACCGCTGTGGCGACCAACTGATAGCGGCTCCGCGGGCTATAGAGATCAATGCG
>RFVQ01000142.1 GCA_009922495.1 Chitinophagia bacterium | reverse complement strand
AGGGGTCCTCTTTAGGTTAATTGACACCGCAGGTATTCGGGAGGGTGCTGATGAGATAGAAGCCATTGGAGTTGAAAGAAGCTTGGAAAAAATGCGCACAGCTGATTTGGCAGTATATCTATTTGATGTCAATACCGCTTCAAGGGAAGATATCCATCAGCTTCGAACTTTGCTGTCTGAACAGACAAAGCAATATTTGCTGGTAGGCAACAAAATTGATGCGATGCATCAAGAAAACAACATGGCGTCTATGTTTGGAAGTGATGTTTTGATGATCTCTGCAAAGAACAATGACCATATAGAAGCACTTAAGCAAGCGTTGATCGAAAAAGTGGTAAGTGGTAAAATTTCAACAGAATCAACCATCGTAACCAATTCACGGCATTTTCAGTCGCTCAACAAAGTAGCAGAAAATCTTTCATCCATCAGGAAGGGAATGGAGGAAGGAATTTCCGGGGATTTGCTTGCCATTGACATCCGACAGTGTTTGTATCATCTTGGCGAGATCACCGGAGCCATTTCCAATGAAGACCAGCTGGATTTCATTTTCTCCAAGTTTTGTATTGGAAAGTAATCCCCTGATTCCGTATTTGTTTGGATACCCATTCAGTATTAACACTTAATTGTAATAGAAAAATTGGCATACTGGTTCCGTTTTTTTTGTGAGGATTTAGATTTGACCTACGTCAAAAAATCAGCACATGAAAACACGCCTGCACCACTTTATCAATGGAGACTGGAAAGGGGATGAATCATCCATCAATCCTGCAAAATGCCAATTGGTTTTTGCTTTTGGCTCATCAGACCAGTTGCTGTTGCCTGAAAACCTTGATCCTATCCGTAGCGCATATCCCAATGCCGATTTGGTAACCGCTTCCACTGCCGGGGAGATCATCCGTGATGGCGTATACGACAATAGCATTGTGGCTACTGCCATTGAATTGGAACAGTCGACGCTCAAATGTGTTAAAACCCATATCAGTGAGCATGTTAGCAGTTTTGATGCAGGGTTGTTCCTGAAAGAACAATTGCAATCAGATGATTTGAGTGGTATTTTTATCATTTCAGACGGACTCATGGTGGAAGGCAGTGAATTGGTGCGCGGATTCAACCATGAGAATACTAAAAATATTCCCATCACGGGTGGATTGGCAGGCGATGCTGCACGGTTCCAAAATACCTATACAAGTCTAAATGAGGCTCCTGGAAAAGGAAATATTATCGCTGTAGGTTTCTATGGCGACCATATGCATATCGGGCACGGCTCATTAGGGGGTTGGGATGAGTTCGGTTATGAACGAACAATAACCCGTTCAGACAAGAATGTTTTATTTGAAGTGGACGAAGAAAAGGCCCTGGATTTGTACAAGCGCTATCTTGGATCATTTGCAGAGCAATTGCCCGGCTCCGCTTTGATGTTTCCGCTTTCCATGAGGGTACCGGGTGCCGACAAATACCTGATCAGAACCATATTGGCTACTGATGATAACGAGAGCGCAATGATCTTTGCAGGCAATATGCCACAGGGAAGTACTGTTAGAATGATGAGGGGAGATATTCAAAAGCTTATCAGGGCATCCGCTACTGCGGCAAAAGACTCTGTTGAAACCTTAAAGAACCGCAAGCCTCAGCTTACACTGATGCTGAGCTGTGTGGGAAGAAAAATCATCATGGATAAAAAAGTAGAGGAAGAAGTTTTGGCTGCTGAAGAAGTAATTGATGGTGATTGTGCAGTTGCGGGTTTTTACACCTATGGCGGTCTCTCACCCTTTGGGGTAGGTACTCCCTGTGAGTTGCACAATCAAACCATGACCATCACCACTTTTTCTGAATCATAATTTGAATATCCAGTAAAGTACTGGCATAGCGGACATCCATTTCAGCGATGCCATGATACATAAACAGATAAAGAAGAATTAACCGTGAAAAACGAACAAGCTACAAGCAAATCATACGACATTAGCCAGATACTTTCCGTTAGCAGGGGAGACCAGGGATTTGTCCAAACCATGATCCGAATGTTCGTGGTACAAACTCCATTTTATATCAGCAAGATTGTTGATCATTTTGAAAAAGGCAACTATATTCAAATGGGAGAAGAAGCGCACAAGCTCAAACCCAGTATTTATGCCATGGGAATGAATGATTTAAAGCGAGCAGTTTCTGATATTGTTAGTGCAGGAAGAAATAATCAGGTGACGAATGAGTTGCCAAGTCAAATTCAAACGCTCAAAACTTCTTCTGAAAAGATCATCCAGGAGTTGAAAAGGGATTACAGACTATAAGGACCCAAAAATTCAATTTGGAATACAATCGACTTCTCAAACGACAGATTATAAAATACCTTGCGGCCGACATTGAAAACGATGAGCGTTTTCTTGCATTCCTGGATGCGGTCAGCGATTCCTATGATGCTTTTGAAAGGGATAAAAGACTTTCTGAGCATGCATTTGAAGTGAGTGAAAAGGATTACCTCGACATCTATAGTCGACTCAAGAATGAAATCAATATCCGCAATCAGTCCATTCAAAAACTGAAGGAAACAATCAGGAACATGGAGCCTGGGGCGGAAAATCAAATTCTGCAGGATGGCGATAATCTTCTGGATGTGGTAAACTATCTTAATCTTCAGGTCAATAAAAGGAAAGAGGCTGAGCTGGCGATGAGAGTTGCCAAAGAAGAAGCAGAAAAGGCCAATCAGGCCAAGTCAGAATTTTTGTCTGTCATGAGTCACGAGATTCGGACACCCCTCAATGCTGTGCTGGGTCTGGGTCAATTGCTTTTGCGCCAAAATCCCCGTCCTGATCAGGTGAATAATATGCAGGTGCTAAAAGCGTCTGCTGAGAATTTGCTTGCTTTGATCAATGATATTCTTGAATTCAGCAAGATCAATGCTAAAAAGCTTGAAATTGATCATGTGCCTTTCAATATCAGAAAAACAATTGAAGATATTTTTCAGGCCATATCCATCCGGGGAACTGAATGGAACAATACCATGTCTCTCGATATTGACAACGGAATTCCTCATTATATTTATGGTGACCCACACCGCTTGACACAGGTTTTGAATAACCTTCTTTCCAATGCAGTAAAGTTTACCAGAGATGGACAGGTTGAGTTAAAACTTACCTTGGAAGCTATTAATTCCTCAAGCTGTTCCATACTGTTTTCTATTGCTGATTCTGGCATAGGAATTGAGCAGGATAAACTTGAATATATATTCAGCCCCTTTGCCCAGGCGTCCAGTTCCATTACAAGAAAATTTGGAGGAACAGGTCTTGGACTTGCCATCACGGCAGAATTGCTGGAATTGATGGATTGTAAAATCAATATTGAGACTGAATTGGGGAAGGGTTCACGTTTTTATTTTACGATGGAAACAGCGTACCTAGATGATGGCAAAGACCAACAAGTTACATCTACGATAAAAGAACAGGATCTTCAGCAGGCCCAGGTTCTACTGGTGGAAGACACCCCTTTTAATATCATGTTCACGAAGCAGTTGCTGGAAGGATGGAATACAGCCGTAGATGTTGCGGAGAACGGGTTGATCGCTGTAGAAATGATGCAGCAAAAAAAATACGATTTAGTTTTGATGGATCTACATATGCCCGTAATGGATGGGTATACTGCGAGCATGAAGATAAGAGCGTTTAACGATCATACACCCATCATAACCCTTACTGCAACAGTATCAGAAGACGTAAAAAACAGGTTGCAGCAAGTAGGTATGCAAGATTATGTAACCAAGCCCTTTGATATAGATGTTCTTTTTTTAAAAATGGAACGTGTGCTTAAAAAGTGAATTCACTTATTCGATACCGCCATACCTATTCAATAAATTATGCTTCTCAATTGTCAACTGATTTTATCGAAGGCCTTGGATCACCTTTTATCCTCGATTCATATTGCTTTACAGGATTATTGAGTTGGGGCTTTGTTTTTCGTTCTCTGCTTAGATCGTACTCGTAGAATGATCGGCCTATGGATCGAAGGAAGGGAAATCCTATGGATTCCTCGTCGTATTTTGAATCGTTGACGACTCCATCACTGTTTACATAAACAGTAGCGGATAGCATGAAGTCAATATTGTTTTGGGTGTCCAGCACATAGGAAACATCAGTCAAAAATCCATACGCCCAGCCAACTTTGTTGAATACCCTGATATGATCAGGCATGCGGTGGGTAGCGTCATAAAAGAAAAACTTCACATAACTGTCATGAAATATTTTCTCGTCATATTTTGGGTAATTTGTTTCAGAGGGATATTGGGAAAGATATTGCAGCAAAAAAGATCGATCTAAGGCGCTTATGTTAAATCTCTTTTTCTGATCAACACTCTCAGGAAAAACAATAGCCTGCAGCATCTGCTGCATATCTTCCAGTGATATATTGTTGTGTCTGGTAAAGTCAAATGGAGTTTGCACGAGTGAATCATTCCTATTTATGTGAGCTTTCCCGATTAAAACGGGAGAAGGAAATGAGAAGCTGTCTGTATTGTACCCAGGTGCTTGCTGATGAATGATTTGCCCTTTTTTGTCCAAAAACTTAATTCCATTGGTATGTCGGTTTTGCTCATCTGTATATCCCATGAATTGTCTGGTAATCCGAACCGAGGAATATCCCTTGGTCTTCAATCTTGAATTGATTTCCCTTTGTCCGAGAAATTGATACATCCTGTTATAGGGGTCGTTTTCGCTGATCAAAAAGGCCCTTTTGATGAAATGCGCCATGGATGGAAAGCCGCTTTCTGAAGAAGAGTCGTTTGTGAGGGCGACCTGTCTTTCAAAACTGCTGTCAAAAAGCATCCTGGTATTTTTATCAACGCCAGGGAGCTTCATTTCATTGAGTTTTTCCAGCGCAAGAAATGCCAAAGGCATTTTGACCATGGATGCGGGATTGAAGTATAGGGCCGGGTCGATATTTAGATAATGATTTTTAAAAGTGGGTTTCCCTGTTTGATCCCTGTCGATTTGCGTGTAGATGATCTGATACCGGTATTCTTTGGGATCAGCCAGTACTTTTTGGGTTATAGGATCTGTCGTTTTCTTCAATAGGGTAGAAATCCATGCATCGTTCTTGGGTTGGGCGGTAACCGCATTGATCATGATACTGATGATCAAATATACTTTTATGGGTTTATGCATGAAACACTCGTTTTAGATGTTTGCTTCAAATGATTGAAAGCCAAATAGGATAGTGATGCTATTTGAGATCAGGTTGATTGCCTGATCAGCAATTCAGTCGACTGAATTCTGGTTTCAAATTTAGTCTGGGGTCTTTTGCTTTCGATCAGCGACAACAAAAGTGTCATGGCCGCCTGTCCCATTTCAAAGGCAGGTTGCCGGATTACACTCAGTGATGGATTTAACAATTCTGTCAGGTCGTTGTTGGAGAAGCCAATCAGCGCCAATTCTTTCGGAATGTTGATCTTTTTTGCTTTTAGGAATTTCATGCAACCCGTTGTGATTTTATCAGATCCTGCAAAGATTACATCCGGTTTCTGTTTTA
>RFVQ01000141.1 GCA_009922495.1 Chitinophagia bacterium | reverse complement strand
AATCACCCTTCTGGCCACCAATGGTGAAAGCTTGTTGATGGGCCAACCCAGGATGGCAATTGCCAAAATGGGTTTACCCCCCATTGCATATACATCACTGATTGCATTGGCTGATGCGATTCTTCCAAAATTAAAGGGATCATCAACGATGGGCATGAAGAAATCTGTTGTGGATATCAACGCTGTTCCATTGTCTAGGTCGTATACTGCTGCATCATCCTTGCTGTGATTGCCCACCAGCAGTTTTTTATTGTCCGGCATGCTAAAGCTGCTGTGCAATATTTCATCCAAAATCTTGGGTGATATTTTGCAACCACATCCTGCACCATGAGAATATTGTGTTAGTTTAATTTCCTCCATAATATGCCTCCCTCATTTTTCCAGCGTTGATCACCGGATCAACCCTTTCAGATTTTATTTCTTTTTTATAGATCTTGTTTTCTTCCTGGAATTCTTCTCTAGCCAAGAGCGACTTCGTATACAGTTTGTCGTAATACTTGAGCAGTATATCAAAACAGCCAAACAGATCGTTGTTATCGAGGTGCTGCAGCGCTGTCTTTGTTTCCAATCCCCCTAGTTTCTTTTGAATCCTGGAGGTAGCATCAGCCAACTCCTGTTTATCCAATTTACCATAGGTGTCTACCAGGTAGGCCAACCTTTTTTCAAAAGGTATTTCCAGGAAGTAGACCAAACTCTTGCGCATGGTAGCCCACAGGGTGTGTGGAATACTAACGGAACCAATGCGCTGGCTTTCGTCTTCCATCCAGATATGTTTATCTGGATGTTTTTTTTCGATTGCTGCCAGTTCTATGGCGAGCCTGTTTTCAAACATTTCTACGCTGGATTGTTCGGGTAATCCGATCCTTCCAAATGCAGAACCCCTGTGTCCTGCAATTCCTTCCAGGTCAATTACTGCTTCTCCGGCATTTCCCAATTCTTCCAGGAGAATGGTTTTACCCGATCCTGTGTAACCCCCCACAATATTTATTTTCCAGGGTTTCTCAAAGGTTTTCAAAACCCAGTTGCGAAAGGCTTTGTAGCCTCCGACCAATGTATATACTTTGAACCCATACAAATCCAGCAACCAGGCAACACCCGCACTGCGCATGCCGCCTCTCCAGCAATGGACGATAAATGTCTTGTTTTGATTGTCCAGTTTGCCATTGATCTTTTCTGCAAAGACGATCATCTCTTTCATCTTGGGTCCGAAATATTCGAGCCCCTTTTTGATCGCCATTTCCCTGGATTGCTGCTTGTAGATGGTTCCTACAACTTTTCTTTCTTCGTTGTTGAACAGGGGAAGATTATAAGCTCCCGGAACATGCGCGTGGCCGAATTCTGCTTCGCTTCGAACATCGATTACCGGGAATTGTTGGGACAACTCCACAAAACGTTCGACCGATATCTTCTCCACCGCCATTGACCGGATGCCTTATTTGTTCATGCTGGTCAGGAACTCGTTGTTGTCCCTTGTGCCTTTCATTTGCTTGAGCAGGAGAGACATGGCTTCTTCGCTGTTCATGTCTGCAATATGGTTGCGCAGGATCCACATTCTCTGCAATACATCCTTGTCCAGCAGCAAGTCTTCCCGTCTTGTAGATGAGGCAGTAAGATCGATCGCAGGGAACATGCGCTTGTTGGCCAGTCGCCTGTCCAGCGCCAATTCCATGTTACCGGTTCCTTTGAACTCTTCAAAGATCACCTCATCCATTTTGCTACCAGTATCAATCAAGGCAGTTGCCAATATGGTCAGCGAACCTCCATTCTCAATCTTTCTGGCAGCACCAAAGAACTGCTTGGGTTTCTGCATGGCGTTGGCTTCCACACCCCCTGACAAAACCTTTCCGGAGGATGGAGCAACGGTATTGTGCGCACGGGCCAGACGCGTAATGGAATCCAACAGGATCACTACATCGTGTCCGCATTCTACCAATCGTTTTGCTTTTTGCAGCGCAATGGTGGACACCTTAACGTGTTTCTCAGCAGGTTCATCGAAGGTGGAAGCCAATACTTCCGCCTTAACACTCCTTTCCATATCGGTCACCTCTTCCGGCCTTTCATCGATCAATACTACCATCAGATAACACTCCGGATGATTCGTGGCAATCGCATTGGCCACTTCTTTCAACAACATGGTTTTACCCACTTTCGGCTGTGCCACAATCAAACCCCTTTGTCCCTTACCCAAGGGTGTAAAGAGATCCATCATGCGGGTGGAATAAATATCCGGCTTGGTATAGAGGTTGAACTTTTCGTAAGGGAACAAAGGTGTGAGGTAATCGAAGGGCACCCTGTCGCGCACCTCATCCGGATGTCTGCCATTGACGGTATCCACCTTAAGGAGGGCAAAATATTTTTCACCTTCTTTGGGGGGCCTCACATAACCCGTGATGGTATCACCTGTTTTGACGCCAAATAGCTTTATCTGGGTAGGAGATACATACACATCATCAGGTGACGACAAATAATTATAATCACTGCTCCTCAGGAAACCATAACCATCCGGCATCATCTCCAAAACACCTTCGCCCTGGATGGCGCCATCGAACTCAACATTGAATGCGGGTTCTTTTTTGATGAAGAGTTGTTTGGCAGGTGCCTCTTCTACCGGTGCTGGATTTTCTGCAGCCTGCACATCTCCCGTATTTTCCTGTTCAAGTGCAGCCGCTGGTGCAGCAGGTTGTATGTCTTCTGAAGGCGTTGGATTGTTTTTGTTCGGACTTCCAGGAGGGCGACCACGCTTGCCTACTTTCTTTTCCAAAACAGGCTTTTCGGCCACTGGTTTTGGGGTTTCGTCACTTTCTACTATGGCTTCTTCTGTACCTGTTGCGGTGGATGCTTTTACAATGCGTTTTTTTCTGGTACCTTCCTCTGCACCGGTGCTCTTGGTAGCACTGTTGAGCAGGGCTTGTTTATCAAGTATCTTATAGATAAGGTCTTGTTTTTCCAGTTTCTTGGCTCCGGCAATTTTGAGTTGTTCTGCTATGTCCAGCAATTCAGGAACAAGCATGTCATTCAGCTGTAGAATATCGTACATATGTCTTTTTTTGAAAAGTAGCCTCTTTGAGGGTGGTGCAGGTAAAAGGTAAGTTTCGGGGGGTTGATTCGGGCGAGGTAGGATGCTATTGCCCTTTGATTACACTGCAATGTTACAGAATTTTTACAGTTCCAAAAAATATTTGCCACCTTTGCATGCGTAAAAGGGCAATTATGTTCAACAAAAGAATCAAAATAAAGGAGCTGTTGTTACAGCCAGCGGGACAAAAAGATATTGTGGCCATGGGATGGGTAAGAACCTTCCGCAACAACCAGTTCATTGCCCTGAACGATGGTTCTACCAATACCAATTTGCAAGTCGTTGCTGAATTGGGACGCTTTGATGAATCCTTGTTAAAACGCATTACAACCAGTGCAGCCCTGAGGGTTACCGGTAACCTGGTGGCCTCACAAGGAAAGGGGCAAACCGTAGAATTGGTAGCCGACCAGATTGAGATCCTGGGAGATTCCGATGCCGAAAAATACCCTCTTCAACCCAAGAAACACAGCCTTGAGTTTTTAAGAGAGATCGCCCACCTCCGCTTCCGCACCAATACTTTTGGTGCTGTATTCCGTGTTCGCCACGCACTTGCATTTGCCATACACAAGTTCTTCCACGAGAAGGGTTTTCTCTATATGCATACGCCCATCATTACAGCCAGTGACGCTGAAGGTGCCGGTGAAATGTTCAGGGTGACAACACTTCCTTTTGACGGCGCCCCCCGCAATGAGGATGGCAGCATTGATTTCAAGGAAGACTTTTTCGGTCGCAGCACCAATCTTACCGTCAGTGGACAATTGGAGGGTGAGTTGGGCGCTACTGCTTTTGGTGAGATCTACACTTTCGGTCCCACTTTCCGCGCTGAGAATTCCAATACCACCCGCCACCTCGCCGAGTTTTGGATGATTGAACCCGAAATGGCTTTTCATGATCTGGAAGACAACATGAACCTTGCCGAGTCTTTCATCAAATACATCATTCGCTTTGCGATGGACAACAACATGGAGGACCTGCAATTCCTGGACCAGCGTTTGGCTGACGAAGAAAAGCAGCTTCCTGCTGACAAGAGAAGTGAAATGGGACTGATAGACAAGTTGCGATTTGTGGTGGACAACGATTTTGAGAGGATTACCTATACAGAGGCCATCGATATTCTCCTCAACTCACCTGCCTACAAAAAGAAAAAATTCCAGTACGAGGTGAAATGGGGTATCGACATGCAAAGTGAGCACGAACGTTATTTGGTGGAAAAGCATTTCAAGAAGCCGGTGATCGTGACGAACTATCCCAAAGACATCAAGGCATTCTACATGCGCCAGAACGACGACGGAAAAACCGTTGCTGCAATGGACATCCTCGCTCCCGGAATTGGCGAGATTGTAGGCGGATCACAAAGGGAAGAAAGATTGGACAAACTCAGTTCCCGCATGCGCGATATGCATATTTCTGAAGAGGAACTTTGGTGGTACCTTGATACCCGCCGATTCGGTACCGTCCCACATGCCGGCTTCGGTCTTGGATTTGAACGCATGGTGCTTTTTGTTACAGGCATGACCAATATTCGGGATGTCATCGCCTTCCCCAGAACACCCAAGAGCGCAGAGTTCTAGGCCCTTACCGTTTCTTTTATAGGATGCACACACATCAATGGAATGTGCGTGTGGTGTATCAATTCACGAGTGGTGCTGCTTTCAAAAACCCTTTCCAAGAAACTATGTTTTTTGGGAAAGGTTATGATCAGGTCAAAGTCTTTTCTTTCGGCAAACTCTATGATTCCTTCCTCCACATCTTTTTTCTCGATGAAATCATAAATGGGATTCAATCCCATCAAAAGGGTTTCCAGTTTCAATGACTCTTCCGGTGTATAGGGCGTGAAATGTCTTCTTTCAAAATCTACATTCAACACGTGTAAATCTGCATTGAAAAAATGAACGATTTCTCTGATCGCCCCAACAGGAGTGTTGTCAACCACATCCCTCAAATCCGTTGCCAATCCAATTCTTTTCAATGTTTTGAATTTGGCACCCGGTGGAATGATGAAAACCGGAACCCCTACTTTCTCTATGACCGACAATGAGTTGCTCCCCAGAAAAAACCTTCCAGCTCCACTAACGCCTCTTGTTCCCATCACAACACCAAAAGGTTGTAAGGTTCTGACAAGACTTTTTACTTCTTCCGATACATCTCCCAAACGGGATTCGGTATACACCTTTATCTTATGATTCGTGATCTTCAGGATATTCTCCTTCAACTCCGCCAATTTGTTTTCACTGATCTTTCTCAATTCGTCCAGCGAAATCGTTACGAGTGGCACTTCTGAATAACTGATCGGAAGCTGGTATACATTCACCAGCATAATGTTGGTATTCATGGCCAAAGCCATGTCCATGGCGTATTTCAGGGCGTTGTCTGCAACGGGCGAAAAATCTGTTGGAACGATCAGGAGTTTCATGTTGGCTTTTTCTCAAACCTAGTCA
>RFVQ01000015.1 GCA_009922495.1 Chitinophagia bacterium | reverse complement strand
GCATGACGTATACGATCCCCAAACAGATGCCTTGATCGTTCATGCGGGACAGGCAATCGATGAAGATACGGCAAGGAAGATTGAAGATGCGGGCATTGAAACCATCGAAATTCGTTCGGTGCTCACTTGTGAAAGCAAGCGTGGATGTTGCGTAAAATGTTATGGACTTAACCTGGCAACAGGAAACATTGCTCAACGAGGAGATGCAGTGGGTATCATTGCTGCTCAGTCCATTGGTGAGCCAGGTACGCAGCTGACACTCCGTACGTTCCATGTAGGTGGTGTTGCAGGTTCTGCATCAGTGGAATCACACCTCGTTGCCAAGTTTGATGGAACCCTTCAATTTGATGGTCTGCGCACGGTGAAGGCCAAGAACAATGAGGGCAAGGATGTACAGGTTGTTATCGGTCGTACTGCTGAGATGAGGATCATGGATCTGAAGAACGACAGGGTATTGATCACCAACAACGTTCCTTACGGTTCTGTACTCGCAGTTACAGATGGCAAGAAAGTTGCAAAAGGAGATGTGATCTGCTCATGGGATCCATTCAACAATGTTATTGTGGCTGAAATTGCCGGTCAGATTGCCTTCGAGAATGTAATCGATGGTGTAACCTACCGTGAAGAAGCCGATGAGCAAACCGGTCACAGAGAAAAAGTGGTGATCGAGTCTAAAGACAAGACCCGTATTCCTTCTATCAAAGTGAAAGGAAAAGACGAAAAAACATACAACCTGCCTGTTGGCTCTCACATCATCATTGACGAAGGAGATGAGGTTACAGCGGGTCAGGTATTGGTAAAAATTCCAAGGGTTCTCGGTAAGCTCAGGGATATTACAGGTGGTTTGCCACGTGTAACGGAACTCTTTGAAGCAAGAAATCCAGGTAACCCAGCGGTTGTATCGGAGATCGATGGTGTTGTAACCTTTGGTGCCATCAAGCGTGGTAACAGAGAGATCACCGTTGAAGCCAAAGATGGTGTTGTCAAGAAATATCTTGTGACCCTTACCCGTCAAATCCTTGTGCAGGATGGGGATTTTGTGAAAGCCGGTACACCATTGTCTGACGGCCAAGTTGCCCCTGGTGATATCCTTTCCATCAAAGGTCCATTTGCCGTACAAGAATATGTGGTGAATGAGATCCAGGAAGTATATCGTTTGCAGGGTGTAAAGATCAACGACAAGCATATTGAAGTGATCGTTCGCCAAATGATGAGAAAAGTTGAGATTGTTGATCCGGGAGATACCAGGTTCCTTGAGGGAGATTTGGAAGATCGCTTTGATTTCAACATCGAAAACGATTACATTTTTGACAAGAAAGTAGTGGTAGAAGCAGGGGATTCTGAATTGTTGAAAGCGGGCCAAATCGCCAGCCTCCGTGAGATCAGGGAAGAAAATTCCATCCTTCGCAGGGCTGACAAGAAGCTGGTTGAATTCCGCGATGCACATGCCGCCACCTCCAAGCCGGTATTGCTGGGTATTACCAAAGCTTCGCTGGGTACCCAAAGCTGGATATCTGCAGCATCCTTCCAGGAGACTACCAAGGTATTGTCTTCAGCCGCCATCCAAGGAAAGGCAGATGACATGCTCGGACTCAAAGAGAACGTCATCACCGGTCACCATATCCCAGCCGGTACAGGCCTCAGGGATTATGAGAACCTGATTGTGGGCAGCAAAGAAGAATATGAACTGCTGCAGACTACAAGAGAAGTCATGAGCTTCGATGAGGAAGAATAAATAACCCGGGGAGCAGTTAACTGCTCCCTTTTTCTTTTTATACAAACCATTACATGAACATGAACCAGAAAATTGTCAATAGTATTTTATTTACCGCGGTAGCCTTACTGGTATTTTGGCATTTCAAGGGAAGCAATGCTTCCAACGTGGCATCAACTAAAGCAGACTCCACAACAACCTTAAAGGTTGCTTATGTTGATTTGGACAGCATTCAATCCAAATACACCTATTACAAGGAGAAAATGGAAGAATTTGAGAAGAAGAAAGAAAATGCCGATCGTGACCTGAACAATGCCTTTCAGAAGATTGAAGGGGAGCGGATTGCTTTTGCCAAGAAGGGAGCGTCCATCACACAAGCAGAGTATGAAAATTTTCAACGCTCTTATCAGGCGAAAATGCAAAACTTGGAGCAGCAGAAAATGGTCTTGGAAAACAACATCGCTGGTGATGGTGTCAAGGCAATGGAAGACCTGAAAACCAAGATCAATGAATTTTTAAAGGAATACAACAAGCAAAAAGGGTATAGCTATATCTTTTCCTATTCTGCTGCACTCAATGTGCTGTTTTACAAAGACACGGCTTATGATATCACCAATGAAGTGGTGGCGGGTTTGAATGAAGCCTACAAGAAATCTGGCTCAGGAAAATAAAATAAGCATCGAATTTCATATCTTAAATCCCGGTTCAAAACCGGGATTTTTATTTAAACCCAATTTATGTCAGAACAAAAGGAATTTAAGCCCAGTTTGGGTTTGATGGATGCCACCATGATCGTGGCGGGTTCCATGATAGGCAGCGGAATCTTTATCGTAACGGCCGACATAACCCGCAATGTTGGCAGTGCAGGATGGGTGATTTTGGTATGGCTGATCACAGGCTTCATGACATTGACGGCAGCATTGAGTTACGGAGAGCTGAGTGCCATGTTTCCAAAGGCAGGTGGGCAATATGTATACCTTAAGGAAGCCTTCAGTCCTTTGGCAGGCTTTCTGTATGGATGGAGTTTTTTTGCAGTCATTCAAACGGCAACCATCGCGGCAGTAGGCGTAGCTTTTTCAAAATTTGCCGGATACTTTTTCAATATCCTTGAATTGGATGATAAAAATCTTATTGCCTCAGTTGGTGCATTCAAGATTTATCCCGCACAGCTTCTCTCCATTCTGCTAATCATCTTGCTTACCTACAACAATACTCGCGGTATCAAACAGGGTAAGATCATCCAGAATTTATTCACCGTAACCAAATTGGCATCACTTTTTGGACTGATAGCCTTCGGTTTTATTTTGGCAGCCGATGCCGACATATGGCATGCCAACTGGTCTACCGGATTTCATGCCGTCAAATATGCAACAGCTGGTCCTGAAGTTTCTGAAACTTCAGGATGGTTGCCTATTTCCGGAACTGCTTTGTTAGGGGCCTTTGCTGCAGCCATGGTGGGATCCATTTTCAGCAGTGATTCTTGGAACAACGTTACTTTCATAGCAGGGGAGATTAAAAATCCACATCGCAACATAGGACTGAGCCTGTTTCTGGGAACGCTGATCGTAACTGTTATTTACGTAGCCGCAAATCTCATGTACCTGAGTGTCATGCCACTGGAGGATATTGCTTTCGCCAAGCAGGACAGGGTAGCCGTTGCGGCAGCCAATGTAATTTTCGGAAACATGGGAACCTATGTGATCGCTGTTATGATCATGATCTCTACTTTTGGATGCAACAACGGACTCATTCTTGCCGGAGCCCGGGTATACTATACCATGGCACAGGATGGATTGTTTTTCAAAAAAGCGGCAACCCTTAACAGTAACCAGGTTCCTGAATGGGCACTGTGGGCACAATGCATACTCGCCAGCATACTCTGCCTCAGCGGCAAGTATGGAGATTTATTGGACATGGTCAGTTTTGTTGCTGTCATATTCTATGTCCTGACCATTGCTGGAATTTTTGTTCTTCGTCAAAAAAGGCCTGATGCAGTGAGGCCCTATAAGGCTTTTCTGTATCCCATTCTTCCTGCAGTATACATCGTCATGGGACTTGTGTTTGCCATTGCATTGATTCTCTACAAGCCGGATTATGCTGGATGGGGACTGGCGATCACACTTCTTGGAGTGCCGTTATATTATATAGCTTTGCGAAACAAGAAAGCCTGATGCATGAATAGGGTTGCTGTCATTGTTGCCGGTGGTACAGGAAGCAGGATGGGAAAGGATATCCCCAAACAATTCCTGACAATCAACAGTAGAGCGATCCTTTTGCATACGATTGATGCATTTCTGAAAGCTTATCCCGACATCAAGATTGTTCTGGTATTACACGCTGATTATATTGCCTACACGCAAAATCTGATAGAGGATGCCCATATCAAACATCCTATCAGCTATGTCAAAGGGGGTGAAACCCGTTTTCAATCTGTAAAAAACGGCTTGCAATATGTAGCGCCCAATTCTGTGGTTTTCGTACATGATGCGGTTCGATGCTTGGTGAGTCCTGAGCTCATCCGAAACTGCTTCGAGAGCGCTGCAGTGCATGGATCAGCCATCCCTGTTATACCCGTGAGGGATAGCCTTAGGAAGTGGGATAAACAAGCGGACACCTCTTTTTCTGTTCCAAGGGAACAACTTTATATTGTGCAAACGCCCCAAACCTTTAAGGCCGAAATCATTTTAGAGGCTTTTACGGTTGGAGATGATCCCCAATTTACCGATGAGGCAACGGTGGTAGAAGCGATGGGATACAAGACACATTTAATAGAGGGAGAAGGGAAAAACATAAAAATAACCTTTCCCGAAGACCTGGTTTTTGCATCCTGGGTTTTGGGAGGAGCCTGATCAGGATCCAGTTTTGCTTACCCTGTTTTTTCCAATTTTTTCCAGGATCTGATGAGCAACTTCCATTGCCTGGTACCCATCCATTTCGGAAACAAGTGTGGGATTATCCCGCAGGATAGCATCACGGAAGGCAGTCAGTTCGGCCTTAATGGCATTCACATTGACCACCTCTGGATTTTCAACCGCAATATTTCGAACCCCTTGTGGCGTATCTATATCAAAACTAAAAATATCATCTAGGTCGTTGTCAGACTTCATCCTGATCACCTCTGTTTTCTTGTCCAGAAAATCAATTCCGATATAGGAGTCTTTTTGAAAAAGTCGCATTTTTCTCATCTTCTTCATGGAGATCCTGGAAGAAGTCAGGTTGGCCACACAGCCGTTCATGAACTCAATCCTGACGTTGGCGATATCCGGAGTATCTGTCATCACCGCAACACCACTGGCAGAAATTTGTTTGATACCGCTTTTTACAAGATGCAAGACAATGTCAATGTCATGGATCATGAGATCGAGGATGACACTTACTTCTGTCCCCCGGGGATTGAATTGTGCCAATCGGTGTACCTCAATGAACATGGGTTCCAGTTTTCTGTCACCCAGTGCCAACAGTGCAGGATTGAATCTTTCTACATGTCCCACCTGAAATTTTACTTTTGCTTCACCTACCAGTTTTAGAATGGTCCTTGCTTCTTCCATATCATTTACCATGGGCTTCTCCACGAAAACATGCTTGCTCTTTCTGAGAGCTGCCTCACAAACCGGAAAATGATATTGGGTGGGGGTTACAATGTCAATGGCATCTACCTCATCAATCAATTGGTGGAGATCTTCAAAGCGCCTGATGCCATATTTTTCAATGATCTCATTGGCAACATCGTCATTGGGATCATGAAATCCATGCAAGACTACTCCCTCTATCTCTTTCCAATTGCTGATGTGGAATTTTCCGAGGTGACCTGTTCCGACTATGCCTATCTTGAGCATGTTGCAAATTTAGTCCTTCCCATTATCTCTTGATCAATGAATCTTTATTTTAACGAAATTGCACACATGAAGCCCATCATCATAACAGTCGATGGCTGGTCATCCTGTGGTAAAAGTACCATGGCCAGGCAGCTGGCGCGTGAGTTATCCTATGTTTTTATTGATTCCGGCGCCATGTACCGAGCGATAACCCTTTTTTTTATCCGCCACCAAGTCGATCTGAACGACCCTCAGTCTATCGTAGCAGCCCTCTCTAAGATTCAGCTTGCTTTTCACCTGAATCCAATCAATGGCAACAACGAGATATGGATGAACGGGGAAAATGTAGAAGCTTCCATCAGAGAAATGAGTGTCGCGCAGATGGTAAGCCAGGTGGCTGCCATCAAAGAAGTGAGAGCATTTGCGGTGGCGCAGCAACAGCAGATAGGCAGCAACAAAGGAATTGTCATGGATGGGAGAGATATTGGGACAGCAGTTTTCCCAGAGGCTGAACTGAAAATATTCATGACAGCTTCCATACCCGTCAGGGTCCAAAGAAGGTATCAGGAATTGCTGCCAAAGCATCCACAGATCACAATGGAAGAAGTAAAAGAGAACCTGGAAAACAGGGATTATTTGGATTCAACGAGATCCATTTCTCCACTGCGCAAGGCAGAAGATGCTATGGTATTGGACAATTCTCATTTGACACAAGAAGAACAACTTGCATTGGCCTTGTCATGGGCAAGAGAGAAGATCAACCACTGATTATTGCCATTGCACTGAAACCTCTTTCAGCTTTTCTGGATCGGTGAGATAGCCTGCAAGTTTTTGTATGACCATTTCAACTATGGCATCGGGACAAGAAGCCCCACTGGTAATGAGAATACTGATTTCTTTTTTTTCAGGCAGGTAATTTTCTTTCCTGTATTCTTCATGTGTTCGCCAATTGAAGGCCTTGATGACTTGTTCAGAAAGAATATCCTCTTCAGATTCAATAAAGTAAGTGGGTAATTTTTCTTCGCAGAGTTCCACCAGATGGGAGCTGTTGCTGCTTTTTTTTCCTCCGATCACGATTGCCAGATCTGCTGGCTGCTCCAGCAAATGTTTCACAGCCGTCTGGTTATCATTGGTGGCATAACACAGGGTGTCTCTGGTATCTGCAAATCGCTCTCCAATATTCTCCTGGTTCAGGTCATATTTTGTGATCATGATGTTTTTAAGATAATCTGCAATGGCCTGTGTGTCTGTTGCCAACATGGTGGTCTGATTAACCACTCCGATGCGTTGAAGATCTCTTTCCATATCAAACCCTTCGCTGTAGCGACCTTTGAAATGTAGATCAAAATCTTTTGCAGGGCGCAATCCCTGCATGTATTCTCCCAGGATGATGGTCTCAGCCATATCATTTACCACAAGGGTAGGGGAATGAGCCTCACTGTGTGAAAAAGTGGCCCGGGTTTCTTCATGGCTTGGTTTGCCATGCACAATGATGCTGAATCCTTTTTCTGCTATCTGTTCTGAACGGTTCCAAACCTTTTCAACAAATGGGCAGGTTGTATTATAATGTTCAACCTGGATGCCAATATCCCTGAGTTTTTTTTCAATTGCCAATGTCGTGCCAAAGGCTGGAATCATCACAATATCGTCTGCTGTCAGGCTTTCAAATGGGATAAGCGTATTCCCCTTGGTATCCATCAAAAATTGAACCCCCCTTGCCAACAGGTCTTGGTTAACAAAAGGATTGTGGATCATTTCACTCAATAAAAAAATTCTTTTGTTGGGATTCTTCTCAACGGTTTCAAACGCGATTTCAATGGCATTTTCAACCCCATAGCAAAATCCAAAATGTCGGGCCAGGAATATTTTCAGCCCACCCAGGTCAAGTTGGGTAGGAGTGAAATCTTTCTTTAATTTATCTGCCTCCCTTCTTTTTCTTTTGATGGCACTGATGAGGGGGCTTCTGTAGCGAGTGGGAATGGTGAATTGTTTCATGTTGAGTAAACAAATTTACATTAACATTTAACATGATTCCCACACAATGGTTCGCTGATCCTGCCTGACCCAAGGAACCATGGTTGTCTTTCCTTAACTTGCTGGCATGAAGTCTGATTTTGAAGCAGTCAGCTGGAGCAGGAACACAGTGGTTTATGAGGTTAATTTGCGTCAATATACAGCCCAGGGAACTCTCCGGGCATTTCGCCCTCATCTGAAGCGTCTTGCTGATATGGGTGTAGGTACCCTTTGGTTCATGCCCATTACCCCCATCTCAGCCTTGCACCGCAAAGGTAGTTTAGGCAGTTATTATGCCTGTTCATCTTACCGTCAGTTCAGTCCTGAGTTTGGAACCATCCAGGAGTGGAAGGAGCTTGTAAAGGAAGCCCATGCACTGGGGCTCAAAGTGATCATTGACTGGGTAGCCAATCATACAGGATGGGATCATGAATGGACAAAAAACCACCCCGCATTTTACAAGAAAAATCAAGAGGGACAGTTCTATGATGCGCATGGATGGGATGATGTGATCGATCTGGATTATGAGAATGCTGAGATGAGGGTTACAATGATCGATGCCATGAAATACTGGGTAGTTGAAACAGGAATCGATGGTTTTCGATGTGATATGGCTATGCTTACGCCAGTGGATTTCTGGGTCCAGGCCAGAAAATCTTTGGATCAGCTAAAGCCTCTTTTTTGGCTGGCAGAGCTGGACCCATTGGACAACCCGGAGTATAGCAAGGTGTTTGATGCCGCCTATACCTGGCGATGGATGAATGCAACCCGGGATTTTTATCAAAACAATGCGCAAAACATCCATCATCTGCGGCAGGTCATTGAGCTCTATGGAAATACACTTCCACCATCTTTTGGCCCTGCCTGGTTCACCAGCAATCATGATGAGAACAGCTGGAATGGCACTGAAATAGAGAAATACGGTCCCATGGCGGAAGCATTGGCTGTTTTTTCAGCAACATGGAAAGGATTGCCGTTGCTTTACACGGGTCAGGAGATTCCCAATCCCAAGCGTTTGAAGTTCTTTGAAAAGGATCCCATCCATTGGGAAACAGAACCCCGGTTGCACGGGTTTTACCAAAAAATATTTGCGCTAAGGGGTACAAACAATGCCCTGCAAAACACAGAAGATTTCCAGCAATGCTTACAAATCTGGAACAGTGTGGATCACCATGTTTTTAGCTTTAGAAGGAAGGCTGATGAAGACTGTTTGATCGTTCTGATTAATTTTTCTGGATGGGATCTTCCGGAAGTTACCTTTAACAGCATTGATACGCAGGGTACATATACAGAGCTGTTTTCCAATGAGTCTATCCATTTAGAGCATGAATCATATTCTATCGCAATACCCGCCTGGGGATATAAAATCCTGGTAAAAAAGAAGGCGGACCCGTTCTGATCCGCCTTCTTTATCTAGTTTCAAACGTCTATTCAGCCATCTCAATCGGATATTGGTAGATTCCATCATATCCAGGATAGAAACCTTCCAGCATCAGTCTTTTGGGTGATTTGCCCATGGCTGCTTCAAACTCTTCAACTGACTTTATATCTGTGCCATTAACTTTCAACACCACAAATCCATCACGCATTCTTGTTTGCTCATCAATGAGGCCACTGCTGATCTTGGTGATCAAGACTCCTCCCTTTACTCCATATTCTTTTGCTTTTTGAGCATTCAAAGTTTGCAAGGTAGCGCCAAGCTTATCTGACATTGTATTTTTGACGATGTCATAGCTTCCGGATTTGTTTTTCAATGAAACGGATGTTGAATATTCTTTTCCGTTACGCAAGTAGTGAACAGTTATTTTATCGCCTGGCTTGTATCCGGCAACTTGTTCTACCATTTCACTTCCTGTGGTCACCTTGACTCCATTGATCTTGGTGATATAGTCACCATTTTGGATTCCACTGTTAGACATGGCCCCGTCTTTTGAAACATCCAGCACAAGAACACCAATGCCTTCCTTGTAGTTTTGCTTGGTTTTTTCAGATTCAGGAGCAGTTTCAGGCAAATAGCTGATACCCAGATAGGCCCTTTGTACAGTGCCATATTGTAGCAGGTCATTCACTATTTTTTTCACGATGTTCACAGGAATGGCATATGAATATCCTGCATAGGCGCCTGTAGGAGATGCGATCGCTGAAACAATGCCCACCAGTTCTCCATTGGTATTCACCAATGCTCCACCTGAATTTCCACGGTTGACAGCCGCATCTGTTTGGATGAAGGATTCAATGGGTGAATTGCTTTTGCTTGCGTTCAGTCCCAGAGAACGTGCCTTTGCACTCACAATTCCTGCAGTAACAGTTGTTTCCAGGTTCAAGGGATAGCCAACCGCCAGAACCCATTGTCCCAATTTTACCTGATCAGAATTGCCATAAAGAAGAAAATTCAATCCTTTTTGTTCGATTTTGATCAGTGCCAGGTCACTACTGGGGTCAGTACCGATGAGTTTTGCCTTGTATTGTTTTTTGTTGTTGAGGGTAACATTGATCTCATTGGCTTCCTCAATTACGTGGTTATTGGTTACGATATAACCATCCTCACTGATGATCACGCCAGATCCGCTGGATCTTTGGGGCATGTTCCTGGTTTGGGGTCCACCAAAAAAATCCTCGAAGTCTTCTCCAAAGAAATCACTAAAGGGGTTCCTACGGGTTTTTGGAAGGTTATTGCTGGCCTGGTTCCCAATGGTTGTTGTAATATGAACAACAGCAGGAACGGCTGCCTGTGAAGCTGGCTGGAAGTCAACGGTTGCGCCCGGAATGTTGTTGTTAAAGCCAGCATAACTGGCAGGCAATTTTCCAATATTCTGTTGGATGGGGCCCGGTTTGCGAATGAACGAGTCATAACCAAACATGGCCACTGTTGTGGTTGCCGCGCTGATAAGCACTACTGTTAATGTCTGTTTGATGTTCATGATGGTGTATTTTTTATTATTCTTACAATTTTCATGCGTACCCATGCAAATAAGTAAAGATGACGGAATTTCAGCCATCCTGTCATCCCATTTAACAATTTCTTAGGCCCATCAAGAATTCCATTGTGTCAACACCATCAGCATAATCCATGATGCCAGGGTGTTGGGACTTGCCAAAGGGGATCTGACCATGACCAACAACACACTGTATTTTTTCCATATCCACTCCATTCAATACAGTTTCAGCACTCTCATAAAAACGATAATGGAGTTGGGAAATGGGAGAGAAGGGGCTTTCGTTTTCCACCAATACAATTGAATCATTGGTCATGTAGAACCGGTTGTTCATGATGGCAATGGTCAACTGATAATCAAGGTTGTTTTTGTATTTGTCGTGTTCCCGGTAATGGTCGTATTTTCTGAGCGCATTGAGCAAGGGCACAAAATCATAGTCTTTTGGAACGAATAGCTGCGTTACGTTCCTGCATCCCAGCCCAAAGTAAAGCTGTATATCATCTGCCAATTCACCCAATTCCTTTTCATTTTCTGTTCCGTCCAGGATCGCAATGGATGTCCGGTTTTTTCGGATAATATGTGGGTATTTGGCAAAATATTGCTCAAAGTAACGGGCGCTATTATCGCTTCCGGTGGCAATGTATGCGTCACAGCCCCTTAGCATATCCTCAAGCCGTATGTTGTCTCGAACTGCTGGGTCAAGTTGATAGAGACAGTCCAGGAGATGGTTGATCAGAACGGAATCCTTTGATGAGGCTTTGATCCGTTGATTGTATCCAGCAAGAAAAACAAGGATCAGATCCTGGAGACCCACATAGGGAATATTTCCGGCCATGATCAGTCCTACTGTTTTGTCAATTTTTGCATCTGGAACCCTGTACTTGGCAGCAAGGTTGACCAAAAGGTCTTCCTGCAGCATGGCATTGGCCAGGTTCAATCCAGACAATTGGGAATATGCCGGTAAAAACCACTTGTTTTCCGCCCATGCCCGGTGTCGGATAGCTTCCATCTCCTCGTCATTTCTTTTGAGGTATTCTCCCAGTCCAACCAGCAGTTCAATTCTCTTTGATAAATTCATTTTCAAAAGTTCAGATTCTTCAATATCTTTATTACGATATAGGGTTAGCAAAAATATACCCAATTTCAACCTAAAAAAAATAGACGAACCATGGCAATCAAGATCACAGACGAATGTATCAATTGCGGGGCCTGCGAACCCGAATGTCCAAACAATGCCATTTATGAAGGTGGGGTGGAATGGGCCATCTCAGAAGGAACAACTGTAAAGGGATCGTTCACATTGATGGATGGTTCTGCTGTGGATGCTGACCAGAAAAATGCACCCATTGCCAACGATACCTATTATATCACGCCTAATAAATGCACCGAGTGTCAGGGATTCCACGAAGAGCCCCAATGCGCTGCAGTTTGTCCCGTTGATTGCTGTGTGCCAGATGAGCTCTACAAGGAAACGGTGGATGAATTAATGGCAAAGAAAGAAAAGCTTCACATTTAACCCAATATTCATCATGTCAAAGGTGAAGGTATCCAGCATGCCTTCACCTTTTCTTATATTTGTACTGTATGAAAAAAGCCCAAATTGCCTTTGTGACAGGGGGATATTCAGCAGAAGCTGAGATATCGTACAAGAGTGCGATCACCATTGAAAACAACCTCGACAAAAATAAATTCGATGTTTATCGAATTGATATAACACCTACTGCCTGGTTTCATGCTGCAGCAAATGGTGAAAAAATTCCAGTTGACAGATCGGATTTTACGCTGTCAATCGATGGGGTAAAGATACATTTTGATGCGGTTTTCATTGGTATCCATGGGACTCCCGGTGAGGATGGAAAGTTACAGGGCTACTTTGATTTGTTGGATATCCCCTATACTTCCTGTGATGCCACTACCTCAGCCATCACCTTCAATAAACGCTATACGGTTGCAGTGGCTGGAGCAGCTGGATTTCATGTTGCCAAGTCGGTTCATCTTTTCAAGCACAACTATCAGCCGGAGTCGATACCGCAATTGCAATTCCCCGTTTTTGTTAAACCCAACAACGGTGGTTCCAGCATTGGCATGAGCAAGGTAGAAGAACCTGCTCAACTCAAGGATGCCATGGAGAAAGCTTTCAAGGAAGATGACCAGGTGTTGATTGAGGAATTTATCAGCGGTAGAGAATTTACCATTGGTGTGTTCAAGTCGGCTGGTAAGATCATCACACTCCCTTTCACTGAGATCATGACCGATAATGCTTTTTTTGATTTTGAAGCCAAATACAAAGGGAAATCAAGAGAAGTTACACCAGCTGAATGCAGCGAAGAGATGGCCCTTAAAATAAGAAATGCAGCTGCAGGAGTCTACGCTGTTTTCAATTGCCGAGGGGTGGTTAGAATGGATTTCATTTACAATGAAAATGATCAGGAACCTTATTTGCTGGAAATCAATACGGTGCCCGGACAAAGTGCGGCGAGTATCGTGCCCCAGCAGGTTGCTGCAATGGGTACACCCTTGATGGATTTTTATAGTATGTTGATAGAAGATGCTCTGTCCAATAAAAAAAGTTAACCATGAATTTCAGCTTCATCACCAGTCGCCCTCTTTGGCAAAATGTTTTGGCTGGAATTTTATTATCTGTCATGGTAGTGGGTATTTTCCTGCTCATGTTGAATGTCATTACCAATCATGGTGAATATTTGACTGTGCCAGAAGTGAAAGGTAAAACCTACGACAAGGTTGTAGCTGAATTGGAGGAAAAAGGATTTGAGGTGGTTATTCAAGACTCCATTTATGTAGACACCCTTGCACCCAATGTTATCATCAAACAGTTTCCCGAGCCAGAATCAACTGTGAAAATAAACAGGCTGATCTATTTGACCGTAAACTGTACGGTACCCCCAACCATTGCCATGCCCAACCTGATCGGCATGAGTTTCAGGAATGCTTTATTGGAATTGAAATCATTGGGTTTGAAAATGGGGGATACCACTTTCATTCCTGATATAGCCAAGAATGCAGTCAAAGACCAGCTATCGGCAGGAAACTCCATCAAGCCCGGAACGCCCATTCGAATGGGATCTCTGATCGACCTGGTAATTGGGTCTGGATTGGGCGGGGATGCAGTAGCTGTACCAGATCTTTTTGGCCTTAGTTATCCAGAAGCCAAATTGGTACTCGAAGTAAATGGCTTGAATTCCGGAGTAGTGATCTTGGATGAAAACCTCGTGGATACTGCTCTCGGATATGTTTACTGGCAAAATCCAATGCCATATGATGCAGCCCAACAAGCCAATACGATACGTTCTGGCCAATTGATGGATCTGAAACTGTCTGCCAACAAACCAGAAAAAAAGCCAGACAGCCTTCAATTGCCCATAAAGCAAAAACCCTAATTTTATACCATGAATACATTAGATGTCAAACAGTTGAAAGATAGAATTCAAAGTGGAGAGAACCTCCATTTGGTGGATGTAAGGGAGCCCCATGAACATGAAGAATTTAATATTGGCGGCATTCTACTCCCTCTTGGTGATATCAGGGTGGGAGATACTGCGTCTATTGATCATTTGAAAAATGAAGAAGTGCTTTTGTATTGCAGAAGTGGTAACAGAAGTGGACAAGCAGCCTTGATACTTGAAACCATGGGCTTTACCAATGTTGTCAATGTGGTAGGTGGAATGTTATCTTGGAAAGAACATTTCCCCGCTTGATCATTTCTGCATTTTGGTAAGGTCAGTCAGTGCTTTTTCCAGCATCATGGAAACAAGATCTGCGCTAAATCTTTCAATAGAGGCAGGATTAATGGTTCTGGTCTGAATCGACCAGATCAAGGTTTCGGATTGTGCATCAAATAAATTCCCTTCCATAAAGTAGGTTTTATCCGTTACATAGTAGCCTGGATCAAAATAATAAGGATACCAATAGGAATAAAATCCCCTGAATTGCAGTCCATATGCGGGATAAGGCCCATAAAAGCCCAATCCACTTTGCACGTAACGGGTTTCACTTGATTTTTCAACCAAACTAATGGTGAAAATAAGATCACAGTTGAGTTCCTTTATTTTCTCCATCATTTTTTCACGAGAAGCTGGCGTTTTTTCCCTGAAGGATACAGGGAAGTAATCGAGACTCCTTTCCTGGTTGAGTCCCTGAGCTGATGCAGATTTACCCATCTCATCTTCAAGATGTGTCCTGACATGTGGATTGTTCACAAGCGCAGCCAAAAAGATTTTTTGATATTTTTTGTCTGGTTTAAAAGACGGATTGGTCCAAGAATAGGTAACCTTTTGTGTGGTTTCGCAACCCATCATGATAGAGGTGACGATCAGTATAAGTAGGGCAGAAAATTTTAACATGAAAAAGCATTTGACACAAGATTAGCTGGATTGTGTCAAATGCTTTCTGGGATATTCGTATTATTTGAAATTAGCTGATTAATCGCATGAAAGAGATCAGAAATGTATGTTCAAGCCCACCATGAAATTTCTTTCGGCCATTGGATAATAGAAATTGTTGATGGATTCAGTCCGTCCATAGAAATAAGAGTAGGTATATCCATTGGGGGCATATAATGTATTCCAGATATTGTTTATTTGACCGATCAGTTCCAGTGATTTTAAGTTTTTCATTGGGATGGTCCAGTTAAATGCAATATCCTGAACAAGGAATGGATCAAGGCTTCGGTTTTTCCTGCTGGTATTGTCTAGGTATTGCCTGCCAACATATTTCGTATTCCAATTGACTTCAAGATTCTTCAAAATATCCAATGATACCGTTGTATTGTTGACAAGTGAGGGAGAGAAGGCAATATCGGTGTTCTCATATTGTGTAGCCATCTGGTTGCCAGAAGCATAGTCGTCAACATAATCCGTGAAATTTTTGATTTTGTTGCGGCTCAGCGCAAGATTGTTGCTTATCTGCATCCACTTGGTTGCTGCTAGATTAAGTTCCAGTTCTATGCCTGTCCTAAAGCTATTGGGTATATTGGTTCGGGTATAAGCACCTACATCATTTACTTTACCCGTTAAGACAAGTTGGTTCACATAGTCCATGAAGTACAAAGTACCTGCGAGCGTAAGTTTGCCTGCCTTTTTCTCAATGCCAGCCTCAAAATCATGGAGTGTTTCTGGACGGGGTATTTCATTGGCACCTGCTTCAAAGTCGTCCCTGTTGGGTTCTTTTGTGGCTTTTGCATAGGAGAGATATGCTGACATTGTATTGGCAGTATATCGAATACCCACTTTGGGGTTCAGGAAAAGCCACTGTTGGTTGATTGTTAGATTTGGGTTGTCTCTGAATCCGTCAATCGTATAGCCAACATTTCTCAACTGCATGTCGCCAAAAAGATAAAATTTCCCTTTTTGTTGCATCCATTTCCCAAAAAGATGTTGCTCTTTTTTATTGGCTTCATGATCATACCAACGATGATCCTTTGCAATACCGGTATTGGCCCAGATGATTTTGCCAAAATGGTTTCCTTGGTAATTACTCGCTCCGCCACCCAAGATCAATTCAGTATTTTCATTTTTGTGTTGAAATGAGAAATTGCTTCCCATATAAGTATTGTCAAGCCACAATTGTCTGATCAGGTCTGTTTGGGTAACAGGGCTGCCATTGATGATGGGATTAGGCAATCCGTATCTGCTGAACTTTTGATCCGCTTTGTATTGTTCATAATAGCCTTTTCCAACGGTAGTGAAGGCAGCTACATTGAGGTTGATTGTTTTGTTTATTTTTTTGTTGTAAAAAAGCTGATAATGTGTTTGCTGATAATTGTCTGTTTCGTTTTCATAGGGGTCACCAGGTTTATCAGTACCGGCAATGTTGATTTTTCTGTTGGACAGTAGTTGGTCTTCTGGGACACCATACCAGGCCTGATACGTTTTTTCTTTTCCTGAAAAAATATTCAGGCGAAGCGAAGAGTTTTCTTTCAAACTTGCAGCAGAAAAATAATAGGAGCTCAAATTGCTACTGGCCCTGTCAATATATCCATCCGATTGGATAGAGGAAAGTCGAAAGTCTATTGTGTATTGGTTGTTGATCAGTCCGGTACCTGCTTTGATGGTGTGTTTTCGGGTATTATAGGAGCCTAAACTATTGCTGAGCAATCCATATGCTTTTTCATTTACTTCGTTTGTCATCAGGTTTACGGTAGCGCCAAAGGCTCCGGTACCATTGCTGCTGGTTCCAACACCCCGCTGTACTTGAATGCTGTTCGTGGAGGATAGGATATCAGGAAGATTGACCAGGAATACTCCTTGTGATTCCGCATCATTGTAAGCGATGCCATTCAAGGTAAAATTGATCCTATTCGGATCTGTTCCTCTTATTCTCAGGCCTGTGTATCCAATGCCGTTTCCGGCATCTGCGTTTGCTACAGCGCCTGGGATCTGGTTAAGTATAAAAGGGATATCCTGTCCAAGGTTTTTCTTTTCGATCGTTGATTTATTGATCGTGGTTTGTGTGAAGGGATAGTCTTTCCCTGCCCTCACAGCCTTTATTTCTATGGAGGGCATCCATTTGGAATTGAAGGAGCCAGTACTGTCCTTTTTTGGTGGATTTTCCTGAGAAAAGAGGGGAAGTGAGAAGGCCAAAAGCCAGGCCAACAAGTTTGTCTTTTTCATACTGTTTTTGTTTTTTAAGTTTTTACAAAAACAGGAAAGGATAGAAATGGAATGTCTTCCTTCCCTGCGCAGGCATTATCCTGATCAGGTTCTACGGGTTTGATCTCAGCCCTGGATTTTCCAGTGCACCCCGGGAACAGGACAAAATTATGAAATGCGGTGATCTAAATCACGGATGAACAGTATTTTTTAGTGTAACTTTTAGAATTGTTGAACGTATATTGATAAATTTATCATCATGCTTAAATATTTTCTGCTTCCCGTTTTTTTGATCGCAGGTTTTTTTGCCAAAGCGCAGGATAAGATCCTGATGAAAGACCCTCATGCTGTAATCAGGGATTTACCTGATTTTCACTCATTGGTAGTCAGAGGGCCTTTTAAGGTTTATTATTCTAGCAGCAATGATCATGCAGTGGCTATAAGTGCAAGCACTGCAGAAGCACGAAACAATATCGTTGCCAATGTAGCCGGTTCTGTTCTCAACATAAGTCTCGAAAATTCAGGTTTCAAATGGTGGGGCAAGAGTCCTGAATTCAAAATATACATTTCTTCCCCCACACTTAGAAGGATCTCTGCAACAGGGGCTGTAGATGTTGTGTTGGTCGATGTTTTAAAATCGGATGCTTTGGAGCTTGATTTTACCGGCGCCAGTGACCTTGCAGGTAAAATAGAGTGCAATACCCTTAATGTGAATTGTACGGGGGCTTCTGACATGCAGATCAACGGCAAGGCAAATACTGCAGAAGTTCGGTTAACGGGAGCCAGCAGCCTGAAAGCGGCTGCCTTTACGGTGAAAGATGCAACATTGACAGCTACAGGGGCCTCTAATATCAAAATCGGGATTTTAGAACATATCAAAGCCAATGCAACAGGTGCGTCCAATATTACCTATTACGGAAATCCTAAGCACCTTGAAAACAGGGCAACAGGAGCCTCCAGTGTAAAGAAGGGCGACTGAACTGGAATTGTCTGAAAAAGAAAAATCCCGCCTGTGCGGGATTTTTTGTTGCGAAGGCTGGGATCGAACCAGCGACCTTCGGGTTATGAGCCCGACGAGCTACCGCTGCTCTACTTCGCGATGCAAATCTAAGGCAATATCCTTTATGTTCAAAAGAAATTTTACTTGTTACCTTTGTCAGTACCAATGAAGTCTGGATTTGTCAATATTGTAGGAAAACCCAATGCAGGAAAAAGTACGCTCTTGAATGCATTGGTGGGAGAGAAGCTTGCCATTGTTTCATCAAAAGTTCAAACAACCCGTCACAGGATAAGAGCATTTGTGAACGGGGCGGGTTATCAAATTGTATTTTCCGACACACCAGGAGTGATTGAGCCTAAGTATAAACTCCATGAGCGCATGATGGAGGCTGTCAGATCGAGCATGGAAGATGCGGATGTCTGTGCTGCTTCCGGAAAAAATATCGAACAGCTTCTTGAAAATATTATTGAGATGCTTCCTGAGGGAGAGGCATATTATGGGGAAGAGGAACTAACCGATATGCCCACAAGATTTTTTGCCGGTGAATTGATCAGGGAAAAGATATTTGAACTCTTTGATGAAGAGATACCCTACCAGGCCACTGTCATGGTAACGGCATTTGAAGAGAAGTCGACATTGATCAAGATCTCAGCGGATATCATTGTACAAAGAGAATCGCAAAAAGCCATTCTGCTGGGCAATGGGGGCAGCATGATAAAAAAATTGGGGACTTTGTCAAGACAGTCACTAGAAAAATTCTTGGATAGCAAAGTATTCCTTGAGCTCTTTATCCGGGTTAGAAACAATTGGAGGAACAATGATCTTCATCTAAAGGAATATGGTTATCATGTATGATAAGCTTAAATCAGGATTTATGAAAAATAGTTTCATCTTCTTGTTAATCTTTTTTCTGAATATTCTTATGGCCAAAGGTCAACTGATGATTGAGCAGGGACCATCTGGCTCAACAAGAGATGGATCCTTGATTGTATATGGGCTTACTGGATCCGGTAATCGATTGCCTTATGAAAAGATAAAAGGAAGCCCATATTTATTCGAAGACTGGAAATCTGCAACACTTTATCATGCCAATGGAAAATCATTTGGCGTCTATCAAGTGAAATTGAATTTGGCTACTCAAGAAGTTCATTATAAGGATAGTAAGGGTCAGGAATTGGCAGACAATGGAAGCATCGCCAAACTGGTTTTTGAAGATGCGTCTTCAGAGGGTACAACCTACATTGCCTGCGCCAACAATATCGAAGAGATAAACAGGAACTATCCTGGTTCGAAGCGTTATGCGGTTGAACTGAATCCGGGTGAAGTTTCAGTGCTCAAAGTATACAGCAGATCAGTTGCACAGGGTGATTCATTGTTTGGAACCCTGAAACGCTATTTTTTTACTGATAAAATTGATTATTATTTAAAAATCAACAACCGTATAGAAAAATTAAAGAGGCTGGGGGAGGATGAAATATTTCCTTTTTTGCCTGGCATGTCTTCCTTTAGGGGTTGGCTTAAAACCAATAAAATGAAGCTTAGCAAGGAAGAAGACCTTGTTAAATTCCTGGTCTATTTCAACAAGCAACGAAGTTCAACGCAATAAGTCGCCCAGTTTCGATACTTTCGCGACCAGTCAATCAATTAAAATTCATTACATGTCAGGTTTCACCGTAGCAATTGTGGGGCGTCCCAATGTTGGCAAGAGCACGTTTTTCAACAGATTGCTGGAGCAGCGCAAAGCAATTGTTGAAGACACCCCTGGCGTTACAAGAGATCGCCAGTACGGAGTTTCTGAATGGAATGGCAAGACATTCAATGTTATAGATACTGGCGGATTTGTTCATGACAGTGAAGATATTTTCGAAAGAGAGATCAGAAAGCAGGTTCACATAGCAGTTGAAGAGGCCAATGCTATTGTTTTCATGTGTGATGTAACCACTGGAATTACAACTTTGGATGAGGCTATGACTGAAGTATTGCGTCCAGCAAAAAAACCCGTTTTTCTCGTTGTCAATAAGGTTGATAACAGTGCCCGGATGTTGGACGCTACAGAGTTTTACTCCCTGGGATTTGATCATACATACTTTTTGTCCTCTATTTCCGGAAGTGGTACCGGAGAAGTTTTGGATGAAATTGCCAAATTGATCACCCAGGATGTTGTCGAGCCTGGTACGGATCTTCCAAAAATTGCCATCATCGGGCAACCCAATGTGGGCAAATCCTCATTGTTGAATGCAATGGTTGGAACAGAAAGGACCATAGTGAGCGATATTGCGGGTACAACAAGGGATACCATACATACGCACTATAATCTTTTTCAAAAAGAGTTTATTCTGATTGATACAGCCGGCATCAGGAGAAAAACAAAGGTTCATGAAGATCTGGAATTCTATTCTGTGATCAGGGCCATCAAAGCCATGGATGAAGCCGATGTGTGCCTGATGATGATTGATGCCGAAAAGGGTATTGCGCAACAGGATCTGAACATTTTTTCATTGGCCATCAAGAAAGGGAAAGGCATTGTTTTTTTGGTCAATAAATGGGACTTGGTTGAAAAGTCAACCAATACAGCAAAAGAATATGAAAAGGAATTGAAGCAAAGGCTTGCACCCTTTACGGATCTCCCGGTATTGTTTATTTCTGCCAAGGAAAAAACAAGGGTATTCAAAGTGATTGAGACAGCATTGGAAGTTGATGCCAACAGAAAAAGGAAAATACAAACTTCAAAATTGAACGAAGAAATGCTGAAGGCAGTTGAGGCGTATCGTCCACCTGTGGTCAGGGGCAACTCGGTCAAAATCAAATTTATTACACAGCTTCCAACAGTTGTTCCCAGTTTCGCTTTCTTTACCAACTATCCTGATGATATCAAGGCTCCTTACAAAAATTATTTGGAAAACCAGTTGAGGGAAAAGTTCAATTTCAAAGGAGTTCCTGTTCGAATCTTTTTCAGGAAGAAATAAAAAAAGGGTGACCGATGAGGCCACCCTATGATGATCAAACCCAAAACTATTTACTGAATTTGTAGATTGCTGCAATCAGAAAACTTCCTGAACCTGATTGTGAAGATCCGGATTTACTGCTATAAACCTTTGCTCCAGCAGTTTCCAGCCTGATTTCTGGAATCAAGGTGATAGACCCTAGTTTTACATTGGCCGATAGCGTATTGGCAAATATACTTGCACCTGCTGAGGCGGAGCTCAAGGCAGACAATTGGTTTTTGTCATTGAAGAGTTCCGTCCTCAAGGTTAAGCCAAACTTATCAGTAGGGTCCAGGTTTAAATAGGTTGCAATGCCTGACCAAGTTTTTCCACCAGTATTGTTCAGGGTTGCATTAAGGCCAAGGTTGAATTTGTCTGTGAATTTATTGGTGAAGACAACATCAAACTGATTGACTCCTGCACCATCCGATGGTCTTTTCCCTCCTACATAGTTGACATATATCTTGGCATCATCTGTTAAGGCTTGGCTGAATTGTAGCAGCAAGGCAGATTTGCTGCCATCAGGTGATTTTCTGTAATCAGTGGGTTTGGAAATACCGATCATCAATCCGGTTTTTCCAAATGTCATATCAGCCTTTGCACCTGTATGGAGAAAGGGACCGTAAGAGAACATATACGACATGCTGTAGTTTCTGTTCACATATGCATCCACCACTTCATAGCCAACATGTGTAGCCCATGATCCTGCGGTAAGTTTGAGCCATTCTGATACACTCACAGCGGCATACATTTGTTTTACATACGACAAAGCTCCTTTGTCGTTGTAAGCGAATTCACTTGCTCTTTTTCCTGCTCCAAGATCTGCAGTAAAACTGAATTTGCCCAGAGTGAGATCTGCTTTCACTGATAGGATACCAGAGGCCAATTTGTTATTGGAATTGGTAAAAGATGTTTTATTGTTAGAAGAGGTGCCACTGAAATCAGTTCTGAAATATCCATCCGCTGAACCAGTGAAAACAAGAGGGGATTTTTTTTCTTCTTTGGTCTCTGTGGTTTGTGCTTTCAAGGAAAAGGAGAGTCCTAAAACGAAGGCAAAAAAGGAAAGTTTTCGTATCATTGTTTTGGTTTTTAGTTCTAAAAAGAGGGTATGGCAAAGGCGAATGTTCTAGTCCAACACCGCCCCGCGCTGTACCCTTGTTTATTTATGCTTTCTGGGGGTTTCTTCCATATTTCTCATCATGTTGTGTAGCATCAAGACCCAGTTCTTCTTCTTCCTCAGAAACACGAAGTGGTTGAATGATATTGATGAATTTGAAAATGATGAATGAAACGGCAAATGAGTATACAACCGCAATACCCATCGCTTTGAGCTGTGTCAGGAAGAAATCTACATTGCCATAGAAAAGTCCATCATTTCCTGCTCCATTGACAGCCTTTGTTGCAAAAACACCTGTAAGAACCATGCCAACCATTCCTCCCAAACCATGACAGGGGAACACATCAAGGGCATCATCCAAAGTTGATTTTTGTTTATAGTAAACGGCAATGTTGGAAATAATGGCGGATACCACACCGATGAAAATACTTTGGGGAATGCCCACAAAGCCTGCACCAGGGGTGATGGCAACCAGGCCTACTACTGCACCGATACAGAATCCCATCACGGAAGGTTTTTTACCTTTCATGACATCAAAGAACATCCATGACAAACCTGCAGCGGCAGCTGCTGTATTGGTGGTAGCAAAGGCTGAAACCGCTAAGCCGTTTGCTGCCAAGGCAGAGCCGGCGTTGAAACCAAACCAGCCAAACCACAGTAAACCGGTACCAATCAAAACATAGGGAACATTGGCAGGGGGGATCTCAGTCCCTTCCATGTGTGCCTTTCTACGCTTCAAAACAAGTGCTCCCGCCAGTGCTGCACAGCCTGCAGAAATATGCACTACTGTACCTCCTGCAAAGTCAAGTGCACCCATTTTGAAGAGAAATCCATCAGGATGCCAACTCCAATGTGCCAATGGTGCATATACCAAAATGCTGAACAGGATGATAAACAAAATATACGAGGTGAACCTGACGCGCTCAGCCAAGGCACCCACAACAAGTCCGGGTGTAATGATGGCGAACATCAATTGGAAAAGTGCAAAAAGTGTTTTAGGGATCGTAGGTGCCAGACTCCAGGGACCTGTATTGTTTACATCTTTGAAGAAGAAGTGGGTGAGGGGATTGCCAATGAAACCGCCAATTGAATCACCAAAGGATAAGCTATAACCAAAAGTGATCCAGATCACGCTCACAACACCAGCTGCAACCGTGCTTTTGATCATGGTGGAGATCACGTTTTTGCGGTGAACCATTCCTCCATAAAAGAAGGCGAGTCCGGGTGTCATTAAAAAAACCAATGCCGTAGCTACCAATATCCAGGTGACATCAGCGGCTACATAAACACCTTCTTTGTCTTCGAAATTCGGTAGAACCGGAACGAAGATTGCAGCAACTGCAAGTAAAATCAGAATGATGAACGGAAGTTTGTCTCTAAGAAATTTTGAATTCATGGTGGCCTTTTTAGGTGGATAGATATATATTATTGCTAAACTAAAGAAAAGTAACCTTTGTTCAAAGAAGTTAATACATATAAATAAATATAATAAGTATGAGTAAATTTTATA
>RFVQ01000140.1 GCA_009922495.1 Chitinophagia bacterium | reverse complement strand
GAAATCCTGGATAGGATGGAGCTGAGCAGGCAAAACCTCATGAATACTGCCCTCTTCGTGGATGCTGGCATATGTTTCACTAACTGGAACAATGATTCCCTTGATCTTTTGATCGATGTCAAAGAAAGATGGTACTATATCCTGGTTCCTTATCTCAATCCGGCTGACCGAAACTGGAATGTCTGGTTGAATGATTATAACCTTGATCTGGACAGGGTCAATTACGGACTAAAATTCCATGGGAAAAATATCACCGGTAGAAATGACAAACTCAATGCCTGGCTGATCAACGGGTTCACGCAAAGAATGGCCCTCAACTATTACAATCCTTTTTCGGACAACTCTCTGCAACGAGGCTGGGGATTTGATATTGCCTACTCCAGAAACAGGGAAATGAATTATGCGACCCTCGGAAACAAACAACAGTTCTTCAAGGATCCAAACAATTTCATAAGGCGCCAGTTTTATGCCGGTGGATTGTTTTCCATCCGAAAAGGTTCTATCAACCGGCACTATTTCCGACTGGGAATCCGATCAGAGTCCATCAGCGATACCATTTCGGCCCTCAACCAGCAATACCTGGGCAATGCCAGAAAATCAGTTTCCTTTCCCGAGTTGCGCTATACATTCCATCACTATCAACTGAACTATATTCCCTATCCTACCAAGGGACATGGTTATGAATTTGAATTCACCCGCAAAGGTTTGGGCAATACGGTTGATCTGAGCCAGCTGGTATTTCGGGCATCGCGTTATTGGGAACTGCCTGCAAAATCCTACTTCGGTGTTTTGCTGGAATCCCATCTGCGCCTGCCTTTTGATCAGCCATTTTTCAATACCCAGATGCTGGGATACTATGATTCTTATTTAAGGGGGCTGGAATACTATGTGGTGGATGGTGTTGCAGGTGGATTTGTGCGCAATACACTTGCAAAAGAAGTCTTGAACTTCAAGGTCAAAACCGGACTCCGATCTAAAAGCCATTCCTATGTTCCCTTCCGCATTTACATGAAGGGGTATGCGGATGCAGGGTATGTTTACCGCAAAAACCTTGGCGCTGATAACCTGCTGAACAACAAATTTCTCTATACCGGAGGAATCGGCATTGATATCGTGAGTTTTTACGATGTTGTATTGCGACTGGAATACAGCTTCAATCAATTTGCTGAAAAAGGGTTGTTTGTGCACAAGTCAGACGGCCGATAGCCCCTCTCATACCGTTTCCGTACCTTTGAAGGATCCATCCATTATGAAAGTAGCCATTTACAGCAGAGGCGGACAAACCATTCAGCAGCAGGATTTGCTGTTGGTGCTCGAGGCTTTGAAAAAAGCGGGTATTGAAGCAGTGGTGTACAAAGAGATCCTGGAACAGTTCAGGGAGGGCATTCTTGCAGCCAATCATCCTCTTCCCCCCAGTTTCGAAGGTTCGCAGGATCTGGATGATTCTTTTGATGCGCTTTTCTCTTTGGGGGGTGATGGTACCCTGCTGGACACCGTATGTCTTGTGCGCGACAGCAGAATACCGGTACTGGGTGTCAATTATGGGCGACTGGGTTTTTTGGCCAGCCTTGGCAAGGAAAAAATCGATGAGGCAGTAGAAGCCTTGCAATCACGCACCTATGTTTCTGACAAAAGGGGATTGCTTCACCTGGATGCCAGCGTACCGCTTTTTGGCAATGCACCCTTTGCCCTGAATGAATTTGTAATCCACAAAAGGGAGTTTTCTCCCATGATCAAGATCCATACTTATCTGAATGGAGAGTTTCTGAATACCTTCTGGTCAGATGGACTGATCGTTTCCACTCCCACCGGATCTACGGGATATTCACTGAGCTGCAATGGTCCCGTTGTTTTCCCAGACAGCGAGAGTTTTGTGATCACTCCCATTGCACCCCACAACCTGAACATCAGGCCTATTGTGGTTCCCAACCACAACGTCCTTTCTTTTGAAGTGGAAGGCAGGGTAGATGATTTTATTTGCACACTCGATTCCCGAAAAGAATTGGTGGAGAAGAATATTCAGTTGGCCATCCGCAAAGAAGACTTCTGCTTCAACCTGATCCGGCTCAACGAAAACAATTTCCTGAGAACCCTTCGGGAGAAGCTCACCTGGGGTTTTGATACCCGCAACAGGAACCGCTAAGTTTTAACAACCACTTCAGACAGCTGAGCACTAACTTTACAGCATGCATCTTCGCTCATTTCTATTCTCGCTGATGATCTCTGCCACGGCGTTGGCGCAGAATGAAGCCATCGTGCAGGAAGGAGAGATCGGCATCAGCGCTGGTGCAGCCCATTATTTCGGAGACCTGAACAATCTTTCTGCCATCAACCGCCCCAAGCCCACGCTGGGTATTTTTTTCAGGAAACAATTCGGAAACTATGTAGCCATCCGACTTGCCGGACATTATGCTGAGATGGGATATAGTGACAAGCTCAGCAAGGTGGAAGTGCAACAAAGAAGAAACCTGGATTTTCAATCCAAGGTCTGGGAAATGTCCGTTCAGGGTGATTTCAATTTTTTTGAATTCATTCCGGGAAGCCCCTATTATTTCTTTACACCCTATATCACTTTCGGCGTAGGCAGTTTCAGTTTCGATCCTTACACGTATTTAGACGGGCAAAAATATTACCTGAGAAAACTGGGAACAGAGGGACAGGGATCGGCACTGTATCCCGACAGAAAATTTTATCGGGCACAGGCTTTTTCTTTTCCCTTGGGTATGGGTGTCAAGTACAACCTTGGCCGGAATGTAAACCTGGGTTTTGAAGTGGTGCACCGGTTCACCAGTACGGATTACCTGGATGATGTTAGCACTACCTATGCCGGCGAGGCTGCCTTCCCTCAAAAAACACCTGGTGTCAATACGCCTGCCTTTATGTTGCAAGACCGCTCTTACGAAACCGGCTCTAAGATTGGTGTAGCCGGAAAGCAAAGAGGCTTCAGCGAACAGAAAGACCAGTTCATTTTTGCCGAGCTGACCCTGTCAATCTCCTTCAGCTCCTATAAATGTCCCAATCCCCGTTAGGTTCGGTTGAAGAACCATTCCGCAATTCATTATCTTTGCACCCATGTCACTCCGAGTGTTGATCGATGAAAACCGCCTGCCCGAACACATAGCCATCATCATGGATGGGAACGGAAGATGGGCCCAGGAACAAGGCCAAGACAGGCTTTTTGGACATTTTCATGGAGTGGCCAGTGTGAGAGATATCGTGGAAGGCTCCGCTGAGCTGGGCATCAAATACCTGACACTGTATGCATTCTCTACCGAGAATTGGGACAGGCCCAAGGAGGAAGTTGCCGGTCTGATGGGATTGTTGGTGGAAACCATTCGCAAGGAAGTTCCTATCCTCAACAAGAACAACATTCGCATCCATGTGATCGGAGAATTATCAATGTTGCCCGACCATGCCCACAATGCCTTGGAGGAGGCACTTGACATGACCTCGGCCAATACAGGTCTCAACCTGATCCTGGCCCTTAGTTACAGTTCCCGGTGGGAGCTCGTGAATGCCGTAAAAAAGATCGCAACAGACGTCCAGGAAGGAAAACTGGCACCTGAGACGATCGGCCAGGATACCCTTCAACAATACCTTGCCACCAGTGCCTTCCCGGATCCTGAATTGATGATCCGCACCAGCGGAGAATACCGCATCAGCAATTTCCTGCTCTACCAGTTAGCTTATGCTGAGCTCTATTTTACCCAGACCCGTTGGCCGGATTTCCGCAAGGAGAACCTCTATGAGGCCATTCTCGATTTCCAGAAGCGGGAAAGAAGGTTTGGCAAGACAAGCCAACAGGTAAGTTCCTAGTCGTCTCTTGTTCAGCTACACTCTTGCCTTTGCTCCTGTCCACGGCCAAGTCCCCCGTCCCTTCTCTCTGCAATTCTTACCCCCCCTTTAACAAGATTTTAGACAAAAAGCCGTTATTTTGCCGTCCTTAACCATGACCCAGAAGATGAGGATCAGAACGCTGTTGTATTTTATTGGTTTCTTGTTGTTTACGGACAGCGTATCGGCCCAGACGGATACCCTCCCCAAAGCATCGGTCGACCCTGCACTATTGGCTATTTACTCCGCTAAATTTCCACGGAAATATACCATTGCCGACATTCAAGTCAAGGGCAACAAGACCTTACCGGGTGGTGATAATTTCGCCAAGGCAATCAACAAGCTGTGGACACAGAACATGTTCACCAATATCAACATCTACATCACCAAGCTCGAAGAGAACAATATCTGGGTGGAGATTGATGCAGTGGAAAGACCCATGCTCTCCGATTTCAAATTCAAGGGTGTCCGCAAAACAGAATCCGATGAATTGAAGGACAAGGTTGGGTTGGTGAAGACAAGGGTGGTGACAGACAACATGAAACTTTCTGCCAAGGAGAATATCATCAAATACTTTACAGAGAAAGGTTTCAAGGGAGCCGGTGTTGACATCCAGGAAGTACCCGATCCCCAAAATCCTGATAAGGTTGTCTTGAACTTCAACGTTGTCAAAGGCAACAAGGTGAGGATCACTGATATTCATTTCTTTGGCAATACTGCTGCCACCGCTGCTCAGTTGAAGCGAAAACTCAAGGGCACCAAAGAATCTACCCGCATTACCCTGTTTCCGGACAGCGTCAGCAGTCCCTATGGCACACTCAAACCCATCACGTTCAAGGAATTCATCAAGGACAAAGGTTTTCTGAAGCCATCCAAGATCCGCGATTTTGTTGACCCCTGGTTCCGATTCAAATTGTTTTCTTCTGCCAAGTTCAATGACAAGAAGTACATCGAAGACAAAGACAAGATCCTGGAATTCTATAATTCTTTGGGATACCGCGATGCCATGATTGAGGCTGATACTCAATACTACAATGCCAAAGGCCAGCTGAACATTTCATTGCGTGTGAACGAAGGCCGCAAATATTATTTCGGGAAAATGACCTGGAAAGGCAATACCAAGTATCCTGACAGCTTGCTGAACATGGTACTCGGCATCAACAAGGGAGATACCTATAACCTTGAAGTGCTCAACAAGAAACTGGGCAAGCAGGTTTCACCTGAAGGGGGAGACGTAAGCTCCATGTACATGGACTATGGATATCTCTTCTTCAACATCAATGCCGTGGAGACTTCGGTTTACAACGATACCATTGATCATGAGATCAGGATCAGTGAAGGTCCACAAGCCACCATCAAAAACGTGAACATTGCGGGCAACGACAAGACCAAGGAGTATGTGATCAGGCGCGAACTCAGAACCGTTCCAGGCGAGAAATTCAGCCGCCAGGACCTGATCCGTTCTCAACGTGAGATCGTCAACCTCGGCTATTTCAACCAGGAGAAACTTGGGATGCAGCCGGTTCCCAACCAAGACGACGGAACGGTGGACATCAACTATACGGTAGAAGAAAAATCATCTGATCAGCTGGAGCTTAGTGCAGGTTGGGGTGGTAATATCGGTTTGACCGGAACCCTGGGGGTTACCTTCAATAATTTTTCCATCAGGAATATCTGGAAGAAATCTTCTTGGGATCCATTGCCAACAGGAGATGGTCAAAAACTGAGTTTGCGT
>RFVQ01000139.1 GCA_009922495.1 Chitinophagia bacterium | reverse complement strand
ATTCTGTCTATGTACTTGGGTGGAGTGATGGAGGGATCAATGCAGTATTGCTTGCACTAAGGCATCCGGAAAAAGTCAAAAAAATGGCCATTACCGGTACCAATTTATGGCCTGATAAAACAGCTATATTCCCAGATGTGATTGATTTGATCACGCCCAGTATCACTGCGGTTATTAATAAAAAAGATAAAACACCCGCAGAGAAAACGGAAGCGAAACTGGGTAAGTTATTGCTGAATGAGCCAAACATTCCGGCCAAATCACTTAACAATATTAAAGCAGAAACGCTTGTGATGGCGGGTGACAATGATGTGATCAGACCGGAACACACATTACTGATACACCAGAATATTCCACATTCATACTTATGGATTGCGCCTAATTCCGGACACAGTGCAGCACTCGTATACAAAGATGATTTTAATAAAAATGTATACCAGTTTTTTAAAAACAAATTCAGAAAGATTGAAAGTGCAGCGAGGTTTTTTTAAACATTTATTACTTAGTTGAATCAAAAAATATCCATGGAAGTACATCATCCTCATCATGCACCAAAATCCTGGAAAGGATATATAACTGAATTTCTCATGTTATTTGCTGCTGTCTCTTTAGGATTTCTTGCAGAAAATATTCGAGAGATTTATATCGAAAAAGAAAGAGCACATGAACTTTTACAGAGTTTTATGAACGATGTAAATGCCAATGTTAAATCATTGGATTCGCTGATCGATGGAAACAGGAGAATGATCATGAAAAATGATTCAGCGGTACTCTATTTAATGAAGAACGACCAAATAGACTTAGATACTCTTTTTGATATGTTACCCCTGCAGAGTTACAGATACTTGAACAACAACGAGACCTATGATCAGATGAAAAGTTCGGGTTCATTGCGGTACATAAAAGATTCCACATTACTGAGAAATATCATTGATTATAACATCACTTCAGAAGCTGCAGAATTCAGGAGTGTAACCTATGAAGCAGATTATGTGGGTCACCAATATATTGATGTATTGCAAAAATGGATGCCGTCAGAAATTGCCATTAAACGACAAGCCAGTCCTTACTTGAACAGAACTGATTATAAAGCCATGTTGAAAACCAAAGAAGATGAAAGTTTGATGAAAGAGCTTTATGCGTTGGCTTTAAATAAGAAAAGTATTATCAGCGGAAAAGACGTTGAGTATATGAGAAATGAAGTGGTGCCTGTCATTTCCAGAAAAATTAGCTTGGTTTCAGGATCAGAGGCCATGATGATCAAAACCAAATCAAAAGGTGAATTCTTATTGAACTATTATAAAAATCATCATAACTGATTACCTTACCCATTGATTAATCAGTCAATGGTCATTCCTTTCTTTGTAGTATTGAATTAATCAATGCTCCTCTGACATATATTTTTTCAATTGCAATCCCTTTAACTTAGCCTGTCCCATAAACTTGATCGTATTGATGATCAAGGCCTGCCTTCTTACCAGGTATGGCATGAGTTTGTTTTTAATCTCTTGTAGCTTTTGCCCTGTAAGAACTGTTTTTGTCTTGGGGAGATTGTCTATTGCTTTTTCAAAGACAATATAATCTTTGTCAATATAAAGATTGGAAAACATTTCATCTTGAAAAACAGACATGTTTCCCCTTCGAATTCTTTTATAATCTTCAATCGCTGAAAACTGTGACATAAAACTACTAACAGCAACAACCCAATGAGTAGTAGTAAATTCTGTCTCCATCATGGTACTCCTGGATTCTGCAGCCTGCGCAGCATTGCTGTAATCAAGAATCAACTCAAGCAAATGCTGATCCTTTACATACCGCAATGAACCTGAACTTTTCATTTGTTCATAAGTATCATTTTTGCTTAAAAACCGGTAAACATTTACGGGAAGATTCTTATAAAGACTGTCTATATCAAGGGATGAAGCAGAAGAGAGGTAGAGAAAAGCAGAATCAAATTTTTGGATCATTTGGCGGTCCCGTTCTACGAGAGAGTCAATAAAATGGATATTCTTGTCTATATCTGATTCCAAATGAACCAAATATTCGTGTGATCTTTCTCTCTCGAGATATTGATCCCTGAGGTTTTCTGCAAAGAATCCAAGCGTGACAGCCATAAAAAGCATAACAAATTCTGTTATATACTCCTTCCATTTTTTCTTATGGCTTGGGTGATGGGGATGATGCACTTCCATTTGAATCTTTATATTTATATTGGATTGGTCAATTTACTGTTTTTAAATCAATTTATTATTTTTCATGAAGTACAAAATCAGCTTATTGTTTGTTCTCATATGCACAATGTCATTTGCACAACAAAGTGGGAAAAAGCCAATAGAAAAAAACCTTCCCCAGACCACGAACAAGATACTTGATGCATTTGATACTTCCATACAGAAGGATATTGAAGCAAAAGAAATTGCCGGTGCTGCCTACCTTGTATTCCATCAGGGTAAAATTGTAAGGCTGAAGGCGTTTGGAGAAGCAGATGTAGCAAGCCATCGTATGCTTCAAACTACTGATTTATTTAGACTGGCTTCGATGACCAAACCCATTGCATCTTTGGCCATGTTGCTGCTTCAAGAAGATGGATTGATCAACATGAATGATAAGTTGGAACAATACCTTCCAGCCTTTGCCAAACCGGTTGTTGCCGATAAAATTGATACAATAGATGGAATTGTATATACCAGGACACGTCCTGCAAAAAAACCCATTTTACTGAGGCATCTCCTTACCCATACGGCAGGTTTTGCCAGTCAGTATGGCGGTACATTGGGAGCACTGTATCTTGGTACTTTTAAGGATCCCTACGCCCATGATCTTGCATATTTTACAAATCAGCTTTCTCGGTTGCCCTTGAGTCATGAGCCGGGAGACGATTGGGTATATGGACCATCCATCAATGTAGCGGCAAGAGTAATTGAAGTTGTGAGCGGCATGCCCTTCCAGGATTTTGTGAAAAAAAGAATTTTTGATCCATTGGGCATGAACGATACAAAGTTTTATTTCGACAGCTCTTTTGCAAATAGACTGACAACCCATTATACAAAGGATGCAAAGGGACAACTAAAAGTAGAAGATCCCGGAACTGTTTCCAGTAAATTGATCTCTGGCCCAAAAGTTTATTTCAGTGGATCAGGCGGACTCAACTCAACTTTACAGGACTACCTTAAATTTTGCATCATGGTATTGAACAATGGTGAATACGAAGGGAAAAGAATTGCCAAAATCGAAACCATTGCCATGATGAAGACAGATCAGGTACCGCTCAACATCAATGCAAAACTATTATCACAACCGGCTGACATCAATGAAGGCTTTACTTTTGGATACCAAATTGAAAGGAAGGATAATAACAAGGATAGAACACTGGGGACTATTTCTTGGCTAGGTGCTACCGGACCTACCTTTTTCATCGACCCCAAGAAGAATTTGATCGGTATTTTCATGACCCAGATGCAACCCTATTCATCCATCAAATCCAGAAAAGCGTTTGCCAGCACTGTACTGAGTGCTTTGTAACGATTATATTTACCCAAGTATATATATTCTCTTTTTTAATATAAAATATCATGGAAGTACATCATCCCCATCACCCCACTCACAAAAAGAACTGGAAAGAATACATTACAGAATTTATCATGCTGTTCGCAGCAGTCAGTCTTGGATTTCTCGCTGAAAACTTTCGTGAGCAATACATCGAAAAAGAAAGGGCCCATGAATTGATTACAAGATTCTCGGTTGATGTAACAAACAATGTCTATTTTCTTGATTCATTGCTCACATTCAATCATAACATGGAATACCAGATGGATACGGCCATGATTGAATTGTACAAGTCAACAGATGAGTTTGACCTGAATTTTTTCTATGCCAATGTAAAACCGGCCTTCCCCCGATTTCTCAGTAAAAACGATACCTATGAGCAAATGAAAAGCTCCGGTTCATTGCGATATATCAAAGATGAAGAGTTGCTGAACATGATGATTGATTATACAAATGAAACGGAAGGAACTGAATACAGAAGCAAAGAGCAGGAAGCAAGTTATGTGCTAGGGGAATATTCAAATATCCTCGTCAAGTGGACACCTACTCAAATTGCACTCAATTCTTACCTTAAATCCTTTGATAACATGAAGTCAAGGGTTCTCTCACCGGATAGTACAATCAGGATGTTGGATAAAGTCAATCATCTCAAAGAAGAGAAATCTCATATAATCAGAGGAGAACAGTTACAAAATTTTAAAAAGGAAATCATCCCGGCTATGACAAGAAGAATGGCATTGATGAAAACAACGATGAGCTATTTTAGAAAGTCAAAGTTAAAGGGAGAAGCTCTTCTTGCTTATTTGAAGGATAAACATTGATGAATGTTTTTAGATTCACGTCCATAAATTAACAGTCGTTAATTCTCATGGGGGCATTCCGTGATCATATGAGCCAGTATAATATCAGTGCTTATTCGCCTCGTTGATCTCATTTCCGAATTTCCTCAAAATGGCTTCATCCAATTTCATGCCTGTGCTTTTCAAATTTTTGAGCGTTGAATTGAGATAGTTATTGGTATTCAATCCAACTGTAATGGTATTGAAAAGCTCATCAACTTCTTTTGGATGTGTTTTCAAAATATTGTCAGCCTTTTGGGGTCTGTTGAACCTGATAGCGCCATTGCCTGACTGATTTTTCATCATTTCATAGTTGATCTCCGGCTTGAAAACATTGGACATTTTGAATCTTGCCTGTTCCAGGGTTCTTTCCCGCACATTTTCCAGTTTTTCCAAAGAATTGAGCAAGGTTTCATATTCCTGTATCCCGGAAGTAATGGCATCGTCCTTGATCATCCTGAACCCACCTGCCGACTTGATTTGATCGAATCCGATATGAGAACTTTCAAAAGTTGCCCTTAGGACCAGATTGCGTATATAATAATAAGCATCCTCATTGGTAAGGGAATTACCTTTTATAGATTGATACATGGTATCCAAAATGCGCAAGCGGTTGGAATTTGTATTGATGACAGAATCAATCCTTTTGAAATCAAGCCGTAGGTCTTCGTGAACATTCTTCAAGTATGAAATTTCCCTGTGCTGTTCAATTTGCTTTTCCCTTAGGTTTTCCGCAAAAAATCCCAAGGTTACGGCAATAAACAACATCAGGAATTCCAAAAAATATTCCTTGATCTTCTTTTTTTGACCATGATGGTGAGAATGATGTACTTCCATTGTTTTTTAATGATGATGTGAATATAGTTTATGATTGGCGCTCTTGCCTCTATCTGTTCCTATTTTTTTACACCATCCACTATTGGTTCGAGACATTGCCCATCTGTTCCATCATCCCCTCTTCTTTTTCCTTTCTTCGAATACCGAAATTGTACCGAAGGTTCAATCCGAATCTTCTCGTATCTCCATAGCGCCGACCATTGGCCAGTACCGAACCCTGTGAGAGGGTGAAATCATTTTGGTTGGTATAAAGAATATCATTGGCGCTCAGCGTGATCGTCAACTTACGCTTCAATAATTGCTGTGAAAGATTGGCATTCATCGCACCAAATGTGCTCAACTCATAAAACTGTAATTGTCCCTTGAACCGCACAAAACCCTGCAGGGAAAACTGCGTTGTCTTGGTCAGCTTCAGGTTGTGAAAACTGAACAGCGACCAACTGCCCCT